>CANRPT010000001.1 GCA_947632565.1 uncultured Bacilli bacterium
TGTTGATTTTGCTGTGAATTGGATTGTTCTTGACCTTGTTCTTCATTTTGAATTTCAGAATTTTGTCCTTGTGATTGGTTTTTATTTTGTTTTTGAGAATTTTCTGAAGAACTTTGTCCTTGACTTTGCTGCTCTTGTTCAGAAGATGATGAGCCTTGTTGATTTTGCTGTGAATTGGATTGTTCTTGACCTTGTTCTTCATTTTGAATTTCAGAATTTTGTCCTTGTGATTGATTTTCATTTTGTTTTTGAGAATCTTCTGAAGAATTTTGTCCTTGACTTTGTTGCTTTTGTTCAGAAGATGATGAGCCTTGTTGATTTTGTTGATTACTCTTCCGATTTTGCCCTTGGCTTTGGTGTTTTTCTTTCAGTAATTTATCATATAATTGTTCTGCATCGTAATTTATTGCTTCTGCAATATCTACGACTCCTTCAACAAGTTTCAAACCATCTCGTTTTAAAAATTGATTTATAACACCATCTGTTGCTGTATTCCAAACATCAGGATCTTTACCTTCACTTCTTCTTATATGGTCGAAAGCTATATGACATACTTCGTGAGCAAATGTAAAAGTTTGCTCATCTGGTTTCAGTTTTTTTAAAAAATCCGGATTATAATATATTGTTTGTCCATCAGTACCTGCTACTGCTGGTATTTCTTTATTCTCTTTATAGTTTACATTTGCGACTACACTTCCAAAGAAAGGATATTTTACAAGCATTTTTCTTTTTATAGATTCAATATTAAAGCTCATAATTTATTCCTCAAATATGAGCAACTAATGAATAAATTTCTTCATTAATTGTTTCTTTACTTATATTTTTAGCAGTTAAAATGATTCTTGTATTTTCTGGTATTTTAAATGTAGAAACTTGTCTATATTCTAATAATTCTTTGAATTTTAATTGTTCTTCTTTAGAGATGCTATCAATATCCTTTATAACAATTATTTTAGCTTCATTTGTATTCGTTAAATCATAATACCATTTAGGAGCTAGGAAATCTTCTTTCTCATAATGACCGTTCAATTCTTTTACTTCACAATTTGCTGGTATTATTATAGATTCTGGAATATTGATATTTGATGCAAAATCTATAAGAACGGGAGTAACATTAACTGAAATATAGCTTTTTAACATATTCATTTTATCATTATTCATATTTTTCTACCTCCTAAATTTGCAAGTCTAGCTTCAGCAATTAATTCTAATCTAGATTCATCACCATGTGCCCATAGCGAATCAAATATTGCTCCAAACTCCGCTCCTAGATTAGTTACGAAACTTCTTACTTTCTCCATATTTTCTTCATCCACTTGAGAAAGCCCCATTGTCGTAGCATATCTTTGGGCAGTATTTAATGATTGTATATCTCTTTCACTATAATATCCATTTATTACATCATCTAATGTTATAACTCGTTGCTTGCAGAATTCTACAAATTCTCTAGTTATATCTTCTCCTACTAAAGCCCTTAACATTTCTGGACTTCCAGTAGCATAAAGCATTTTTGATGCCATTTCCCATTTTCTTGGATCGGCATTTGGCTTTTCTCCATCATATTTGCTTCTTAATGTTTCACCATTTTTATAAGCTATATAGGAATAAATTGCAGGATGGATATTATGTTCACTTGCCCATTTTAGCCATCCTTCTGTTGTTGTTTTGATATAAACATGAGCAAATCTATTAAATAATGGTTCAGCTAATTGATTTGCTGATAAAGAATCTTTCATTTCATTTCCGGCAGCGACAGTTCTTGCATTTTCTGGTAATTGCCACATTCCATTTACTTCTCTATCTAAAATAATATTAAAGGCCATTCCTTGAATACTAGGCAAAGCATTTGTTATCTCATCAAAGAATACGATATGTAATTTATCTGGTTCCGCTTCACATTTCGCTTCTAATTTTTTTAACCATGTAGGCTTAACATCAATCATTTCGCCTTTTTCAGAATTATAAACACTTTTACCATTTAAACTTTCAGGTGTTGCATTTCTCAAATATATAATGACGCTACCGGGGTCAATTTGTTTTACTCTTGCACTTTTTCCTTCACTTGATGCACCATGTAAAAACACAGCTATTCCACTTTCAATGGCACCTTTTATAATTTCTTCTTCACTGACTGACTTAAAATTCAATCCATAAGGATTTCTTCTTTTTTTAGCTCCTTTTTGTTTTTCTTCAAAAGCTTTTTCTTCTGGTGTCACTTGAAGAATTGTGCTTGGTACTATATCTCTTGCAAAATAAGTATTTAAGAAATGATACATCTCTGTATTTTTAAAATTGCCAGCATAATTATAATCATTACAAAATCTTAATCCCGATGCAATCAAATTTTTACTTAACATAATTCTAGCATCATTATCAACATACCATTTAAGAGGAGATACTTCTATCCAAACATTATCTCCATATTTATATTGTTTTCCGTTTGAAAGTATATAGATATTTGTATTTCTATAATATGCTCTTATACATTTTCTTCCATTATATTCATATTCTTCATGTTCTACAGCTTTAAATGGAGAATAATTCTCGTTCCATTTTCTAGAATCCGTTGTATATGTTTTTCCAGTTTTTCTTATAGTACCAGAAAGATATGCTTGTTCTAATTCAGATTCCATAGATGTACTAACAACATATTGTGGATATTCTCCATACTCTACTTCAAGAAATCCATTCCTTTCCCCCACTACGTTCGGGGAGATATCAGAGATAGTAGAGAACGGTAAGGCTGGGCGAACTCCGCCTGACCTCTTACCAACACTAGCACATTCACTATTACCTTCATAAGTAACAGTACGGATATCCCCAGCGTCATCAGAGGATGATAAATAATACCACCCCGTACGACCTTTTAAAGAATTATCATAATCTACATGATAATCATCAGAAACATAAGCTCCCAACAATATAGCAAAATCTGTTATTGCACACATTTCACCAATATTACTTATTAAATCAATTCTATCACTACCAAAAACTTGGTCTTCATCAAGTAATGTGAATTTTTTCATATCAAAATTCATATTGCACCTCATTCACATGTATTTTACCATAAGTATACAAAAAATAGTATAGATTTACGAAATAATGCAAAATTGTTAAAAGAAAAAGTAGATTGTGTTCAAAGACAAAAAAGTGAAATTTAGTCTTACAATTTCTATTTATGTATATTTTATGAAATTTAACTTTTCATTTGAGCATTATTATGAATTTATAATAAAAGAGAACTTAATAATGAAGTTCTCTTACTTTGTATAAGGTAATAAAGCAATTGCACGAGCACGTTTGATTTGTTCTGCAATATGTCTTTGATGTTTTGCACATGCTCCTGTAATTCTTCTTGGTAAAATTTTACCTTTATCATTAATATATCTTTTTAAAGTTTCTACATCTTTATAATTGATATCTTTTCCAGTACACATGTAACATACTTTTTTCTTTTTCTTAAAAAATTCTGCCATTTTCTTTTCCTCCTTCTTTAGAATGGTAATTCATCATCACTAATCTCAATAGAAGATCCGAAATCTGCAAATGGATCATTTGATACATCTGTTGTTGGAGTTGTTTGTGTATCTGCAAAATCATATGGGGTTGGATTATCATTGGTAGATGGTTGACTTCCATTACTTCCACCATTATTGCTTCCTTTTGTACCTAAAAATTGTACATTATCGGCAATTACTTCTGTTACATATCTTTTTTGTCCATCTTGTCCATCATAACTTCTGGTTTGAATATGTCCATCTATTGCTACTTGACTACCTTTTGAAAGATAATTTTTTACATTTTCTGCCTGTTTTCTCCAAACAACAATATTAATAAAATCTGCTTCTCTTTCTCCATTTTGATTCGTAAATGTTCTATCTACTGCTAAACTAAATGATGCTGATGGGATATTACTACTTGTATATCTTAATTCTGGGTCTCTTGTTAATCTTCCGATTAAAAATACTTTATTCATTTTATTACCTCTCTTACTTATCTACTCTTACTATTAAATGACGAAGAATATTTTCATTAATTAATGCTAAACGATCAAATTCCTTTGTAGCATTTAAATCTTCGGTTTCTATAGTAAATAAGAAATAATAACCTGTCTTATATTTATTAATTTCATAAGCTAAGTCTTTTTGTCCCATCTCTTTTAATTCTAATACGTTCGCATGATTGTTTTCTAAGGCTGTCTTCATATCTTCTGCTACTTGTTTCATTGTTTGTTCTTCTACATCAGGTTTTACGATGAACATAATTTCATATTTTCTCATTTTCTACACCTCCTTTTGGTCATTGGCTATTGCTAGCAAGGAGTATATTTCATACTCGCTAGTAATATAGCAAAAAAAAAGCATTTTGTAAATGCTTTTTTTATTTTTTATCGTTTTGGATCCACCAATATTTTGACGGCAGAGTCTGTTCCGGATGTTAATCTTTCGTAAGAAGCTTGCACTTGTTCTAATCCAACAATATCATCTACAAATTTGGTTACTTCTACTTGTTTAGTTGCGATTAAATCAATACAAGTCTTAAATTCTTCTTTCGTATAACCGATTGCTCCTAATACTTTTAGTTCTTTCATGACAGCCATTACGGTATAAATCGAGATATCTTTAGTAGAAACTCCTACTAATACAATTGTTCCTCCTGGTCTTACTAGGGTAAGGGAACTGTTTACTGCTGGAGCATTTCCTACACATTCAATTACGACATCAAATCCTCCGTTTGTTTTCTCTAAAAGGGTTGGAACGGTATTTTGATCTTTGGCATCATACCATTCATCAGCGATTCCTAGCGATACAGATTTTTTTCCTCTTTCTGGATTCGTTTCTGTTAAAATAACAGAGCTTGCTCCCTCTTTTTTCGCAAACATGGCAGATACTAATCCAATAATTCCTCCACCAATTACTAATACTTTTGCTCCTACTTTAATATCGGCTAAGTGAATTGCATGAAGTCCTACCGCAGTTGGTTCTACCATGGCTCCTTCTTCAAAAGATACTGTATCTGGTAATTTTAATACCATATCTTGTCTTACTTTTATTTTTTTGGATAATCCTCCTGGATAATCCATCGATAATCCTACTGCATGAGTCCAAGTATCCTTACAGTATTGAATATTTCCTGTTTCACAACTATCACATTCTAAGCAAGGAGAAATTGGTAATCCCGTTACTCGATCTCCTACTTGTAAATCTGTTCTTGTTCCAGGGTGAATTACTGTACCACTAAATTCATGACCCATAATTAATCCAACTGGTTCTCCATTTTCCCAGTAATGAATATCGGAACCACAAATTCCACACTTTTCTACTTCAATTAATACATCTTTTTCACTTGGAGTTGGTTCTTCTACCTCTTTGATTTCAAATTCTCTAACTCCTTTGATTGCTACACTTTTCATCTTCTACCTCCTAAGATTATTGTACCATTATTTTCTTTTTTTAACAGTAATAATCTTATTTCCAGGTATTTTTTTTACATTTGTTTACTTTTGATTATAAATAATTAATTGATGTTGTGCTCTGGTACAGGCTACATAATAGAGGTATTTTTCTTCTTCTTGATATCTATTTTCTAAATCTGTATAAATGATGACTGAATCGAATTCTAATCCTTTTGCCGTATAGGCGGGTACGACAATTAAATCTCTGTTAAATTTTTCGGTATTACTTTCTAATAAGCTTAATTCTTTTATCTCTGGTTTTAATAATTCATAAAGTTTTACTGCTTCTTGATCGGTTTTGGTAATCAATGCAATTGATTTATATTTTTCTTTTAATTGTTTGATATCTTTTTCCAAATTTTCCTTTAAATTATGATGATCTCGGAATAAAACAGGAACATTGTTTTCTTTTCGAATTGCTGTGATGTGTTTTAAATTTAAGATTTGATTGGTATAGGCAATAATCTCTTGACTAGAACGGTAAGTTTTGGTTAGTTCTAGATATCTGGTATCTTCTGGAAAGATTTCTTTTAATTCTTGTAAGGATTCATATTTATAGTATGGATTAATTGTTTGATTAACATCTCCTAAAATCGTAAAAGAAGCATTTTTAAAGATTTCTTTGATAACCAAATACTGTAGCTTACTATAATCTTGTGCTTCATCAATTACGATTTGTTTAATACTTCCACGATAAGAAAATCCTTCTAATAATCCTTTTAAATAGATAAATAAACAAGCATCTTCATATAGAAGTTCTTTCGTATTGATAAAACCATTGATTTCACTATCCGATAAAGGATCCGGATAGTGTTCTTGAAAAAATTTACTATGATAAAAATTTTTATAGATTTCTTTGAAATCTCTTTTTTGGTTTAATCTGTGATAAAGATCTGCTATGATTTTTTTATAATTTTTGTGTTTTCCATCATAATACGTATTACAAATTTTATCCGCAATCACAGGAAAGATTTCACAAAACTTTAAATGATTATATCTTTCATGAAGAAAATAATTTAATTCTTCCTTCGTATAAGTAAAATCTCTTGTTTCATAATCTTCTATAAATCTTACTTCTTTGATCCAAGATTCTATATAATTTTTCATATCTAAAATTGCTTGATTACTTTGTTTATAGGCTGTTAATTTTTTGTTTTTATTTTCTTTTTTATAATATCTTTCGATAAATTTGGTGAATTCTTCTACTTTTCGAAATTCTATAATATTACTTTCTAAAAAACCATCAAAAGTAGTTTGGAGGGTATTATCTTCTCCTAGTTCTGGTAAAACATTCGAGATATATTCTGAAAAAACTTTATTCGGAGAAAAGATTAAAACGTTATTGGAAGATAGATTTTTGATTTTATACAGTAAGAATGCAATTCGATGAAGAGCAACACTTGTTTTTCCACTACCTGCTATTCCTTGTACAATTAAATTTTTATCTTCCGTATTACGAATGACATGATTCTGTTCTTGTTGAATCGTATTTACGATATTTTTCATTTTATCATTGGATTCTTCTAATAATACTTGCTGTAATACTTCATCATCGATATTCAAATTGGTATCAAAAATCCCTTGCATTTTTCCATCTTTGATTTGGAATTGCCTTTTTAAACTTAAATTTCCAGATACGATTCCATCTGGTGATTCATAACTAGCTGGTCCTACTTCATAATCATAGAAAAGACTGCAAATAGGACTTCTCCAATCATGAATGAGATATTCTAAGTCATCTTCTACATGCGTAATTCCAATATAAATTTCTTCTTTTCCTACCTGGTCTTCAAAAATAATTTTTGCGAAATAGGGATTGTTTTGAATGCGAAATAAAGTTTGAAAGTATTTGCTTTTTCGTTCCATTTGTATTACTTCGCTATCCGATTCTGCCATCATGAAACGCATTTCTGCAGGATCCATATCTTGTTTAGAATCCCAAATTAGTTCTTTGAATTCTTGAATTTTCTCTTCTTTGTCATAAAATTCTTGTCCTAATTCTGATATTTTATTTCGTATCACTTGAATGGTTCGCTCTAGATGTTTTTCTTCTAGTTGTTCTTCTTCTTTTTTCATTTTACCTCCTTAAACGCCAAAAAAACGATCTTTTGCAATCGCCTTCTTTTGGAATTATCTGGGTGTATTTTTACTATATCATTTCTTTTTCTAGATGTCTATTGTTTTTTTTATTTTGTTTTTCATGAAAAAAGATGACTTTAGTCATCACTCTTTCCAAATAATCTTAATAAATCGATAAAGATATTAATAAAATCTAAATATAATTCAAATGCTCCCAGTACTGCTAAATTATCTTCGGCAAGGTATCCATTTAATCGTTTTATTTTTTGAATATCATAAGCAATAAATCCTAAAAATACGATAATACTAATGCTAGAAATGATGATATCAAACGTATCATTCTTTAGAAAAATATTTATGATACCACAAATAATTACTCCAAATAATATCATTACTAGATAAATCCCAATTTTTCCTAAATCAATTTTTGTGAAATGACCAATCAGAGCAAAAATGAGAAATAAAATTGCGGTTATTAAGAATACAAAAAGGATTGACTCTAATTGATAGACAATAAATAGTGAGGAAAACGTTAATCCACTCAAAAAGGTATATGCTAAATAACAGATTTTGGCAGTCGTTGGTTTCATTTTATGAATTCTAACGGAAAAGAAAATGGCTAATCCAATTTCTATAATCGCTAAAATCCAACAAAATCCATTCGCATAAATCATTTCTAATGCATCTTGATTTGTTGTAGTATAGAATCCCGTTAAAAATGTTACTAGTAATCCAATAAATAACCAAAGAAATACTTTGGAATAAATTTTATTTTCCATAATTTTTTCCCCTTTCTATTGAATTTGGTTTTTCGATTGAAATTCCTTTTTGTTGATAATAAGTTAATAGTTCTTGTACATAGTTTCTATTACTGATTGTATCTGTACTATAGATAGCTTGCCCTATCTCTTCTATTGGGTTTTGTCTTTCTAAATTAGGATTGATAGAGATGGTTTTTTGTAACAAAGCTGTTTTTATAGCTTCTACTATTTTTTGTTGTTTCTGATCTATTTCTTGATCTGTTTCTAAATAAGAATCTTCTTTTGAATAAGTTGTGATTTCTATTCTATTTTCAAAAGTTTTTCCTTGATAAGGAATACTACTCATCATCATATAGGCAAAAGTCTCTCCATCTTTTTGCATTTCTGTTTCTAAAAAATTGTTTTCTTCCTCATATGTTACTTCTATTTTATCCATTTTATTCTCCTTTTATTTATTTTTATACATTAAATCTAAAATAACAAATATCTCCATCTTGCATGATATAATCTTTTCCTTCTAATCTAGCTTTTCCTGCTTCTTTTACTTTTAGTTCACTTCCACAGGAAATCAAATCATCATAAGACATTACTTCTGCTCGAATAAAACCTTTCTCAAAGTCGGTATGAATAATTCCAGCACAACTTTTCGCATTCATTCCTTTTTGGAAAGTCCATGCTCTTACTTCGTCTTTTCCTACCGTAAAATAAGTTGCTAAGCCTAACAAATCGTAAGTTGCTTGAATTAATTGATCTAAACCACTCATTTCGATTTCTAAAGCATTTAGCATTTCTTGATGATCTTCTTCTTCTAATTGACTTAATTCTTCTTCAATTTTAGCACATACGGTAATTACTTTAGAACCTTCTTTTTCGGCATATTCTTGTACCTGTTTGACAAAAGGATTCTTTTCTTTTCCAATGTCTTCTTCATTAATATTTGCCATATAGATAATTGGTTTTATGGTTAAAAAGTTATAAGATTTAATTGCTTGTTTTTCTTCTTTTGTGAAATCTACTGTTCTTAGTGCTTGATTTTGTCCTAAGGCAGTTTTGGCTTTTTGTAGTGCTTCTAATTCTATTAAATCATCTTTTTCTTTGGTAGAACGAGATTTCTTTTCTATTTTTTCAATTCGGTTTCCAATCGTTTCTAAATCTGCTAATATTAACTCTAAATTTACTATTTCAATATCACGAATTGGATCTACTTTTCCTTCTACATGAATAATATCATCATTTTCAAAACATCTTACTACTTCTACAATCGCATCTGTTTCTCTAATATGCGATAAAAATTTATTTCCTAATCCTTCTCCTTGACTTGCTCCTTTTACTAAACCTGCTATATCCGTAAATTCAAAGGCAGTTGGTATCAATCTTTCTGGTTGATACATCTGATTCAATACCTCTAATCTTTTATCTGGTACTGTTACTACTCCTACATTTGGTTCAATAGTAGCAAATGGATAATTTGCTGCTAAAATACTTTTTTTGGTAATGGCATTGAATAGAGTAGATTTTCCTACATTGGGAAGTCCTACAATTCCTGCTGTTAATCCCATTATATCCCTCTTTTCTTAGTTAGTATTATACCATGAAAGTTTCGATATGAAAAACTTTTTTATATGGAAAAAGATAACTTCTTTCCTTATGGAGTTATCTTTATAATGTTGGATAAGAATGCATTCCTACTGGTAATCCTGTTAGATACCACAATAAAATAATTGCTATCCATACAAAACTAATGATGAAACAATATGGGGCAATATAACGTAATGCTTTACCAATTGTGATTGGTCTTCTTTTATATGGATTATAAATATTTAGATATCCTACATAAATCACAAAATAAGTAAGAAGAGGTGTAATTCCTTTGGTCATAGAATCTGCTGCTCTAAAAATAAATTGAGTAAATTCTGGTGAAATATTTGCTTGCATTAATTTTGGTACTACAACAGGAGCAAGAATTACCCATTTCGAAGTGGTTGTGGTATTTCCTAAACTTATGATTTCTACTACTAAAATTACTAAGATAATTAAAGGAATCCCTGTAAAGTCTAGATGATTGATTAAGTTAGCTCCCCAAGCTGTTAAGATGGTATCAATGTTGGTTTTTCGAAATACGGCAACAAATTGTGTTGCAAAAAATACCATTGGAATTAAAGCAGCTACTTCTACCATGTACTTACTAGAATCTACTAATAATTCTTTATCATTTTTAATTGTTTTTGCTCCCAATCCATAAGCTAATCCTGTTAAAATAAAGAATAATGATACCATAAAGGTAAAACCATCTTGGAAATAAGAATTTGGTCCAAACACTTGACCTAAATAGGTATGTTCTGTCATATCTAAAAGTAGTCCTGAAAAAGGAAGATTTGGAATTAAGGAATAGATAAAAATGAGTCCAAAGATAAGAGTTGTGATTCCTGCATATTTCATTCCTTTTTTTTCGCGAATCTCAATTTCTAATTTTCTTTGTTCTTCTTCTTCCACAGTTTCTATAATTTCTATTTCTTCTGTTTTGGATAAATCATTGGAATCTTTATATCTTCCTAATTTGGGAATGATAATTTTTTCTATAATAATTGTTCCAACAATGGATAGAATGATAGAGGTTACTATAATAATAACTAAATTTGATGTTAAGGCTACGTGGTAAGTAGAATCAATTAATCTAGCTGCTAATTCTGATGTAGAAATTAAATTTACTTCCATAGAACCAACAAACATGGTAATTCCATATCCAAAAGCTACTCCTGAAAATGCGGCAATAATACCAGCTAATGGATTTCTATTGTTTTTTAAGAATATTAAGGCCGCAATTGGAATTAAAATAACATAACCGATATCATTAATTAAACTCGATACTGTTGCTAGAAAAATAATGATAAAGGTTATTTTTTTATTATCAATTTTTACTAACACTCTTTTGATAAAAGTATCTATAAATCCTGTTGCTTGTGCTATTCCTAATCCAATTAGTGCTACTAATAAGGTACTTAACGTAGTAAAACTAATAAAGTTTTTTGTAGCATTACTAATCAAATATTTTAATCCTTCAAATCCAAATAAATTTTCAACAGTAACTAGGGTTGTTTCTAATTTCCCTGTTGTTGCATTGATTGTTTGGTAGGTTGCTTGCATTTGAAATAAAGAACAAATTCCACTTAATACCATCACTAAAAAAGTTAGTAAAATAAAGGCTGTTATTGGATGTAAGTAAAACTTTTTCAGTTTTAACTTTTTTTTCTCTCTCATACTACTTCTCCTCATTACTTTCTACTTTTTTTAATTTACGATTAAATTCGATTCTGGGAATCATTACTGTTCTTCCACAATTACAACATTTAATTTTAATATCTACTCCTAGTCTCATAATTTCCCACTCATTGCTTCCACAAGGATGTTGTTTTTTCATAATCACTTTATCTCCTAATTGATATTGTTTACTTTCCATTGTGCACCTCAATTTGTGGATATGGAATTTTTATTTTTTCTTTATCCAATCTTTCTTTTACTACTTTTCTCATTTTTCTTTCTATTTCTAAATAATGATTTGCTTTCGTTGGAGCTACCATTCTATATTTCACAGAAGAAGAAGATAATTCTTGGATTCCTAATAATTCTACTTCTCCTTTTAAATTTGGTAATGTTTTAGTAAGTTCTTCTGCTAAATTGGTTAATACTTTTTCAACTTTTTCATTATTTTCTTCATAGCTAACGTCAATATCTACAATCGCTAAATAAGTTTCCATACTATAATTAATGATATCGGTTGCATTTCTATTAGCAATGATTTTTACTTGTCCTTCATAACTTTTGATTTTTGTGGTTTTTAGTCCTAAAAAGATAACTTCACCCTTAAATCCTGAAATAGAAATAATATCTCCGATTGCATATTGATTTTCTAAAATAATACTAAAACCTGCTATGATATCTTTGGCTAAATCCTGTAATGCTAATCCTAATACGATTCCAGCTATTCCTAAACTTGCTAAAACAGAATTTACATTTACTCCATATACTGTTAAAATGGCTAAGATTAAGAAAATAATAATGATATATTTCACAATATTTTTTAATAATATTTTAAAAGTTTCTGTTTTTTTATAATTATAACTATTTTTTATTAAATATTTTTGCTTTTTAGTAATGATTTTATCTATAATATTCTTTAAAATATTATTTATTAATAGTGCTAGACAGATATAAATAATTGGTAAATAGATTTCTTTGATGAGAAATTTTTCTATCATACAATCACCTATTCATTTTCTAAACCAATAATTTCCAGTATTCGATTTAAATCATTAGGATTTACGAAATGAATTTCTATTTTGTTATTATTGATTTTTACTTTGGTTCCTAGTTTTTCATTTAATTCCTCTTCAATTACTTTATATTCATTTCGATTGATTTGATGTCTTACTTGGGTATTTTTCTTTTCCAATGTTGTATCATGAGATAATTCTTCTACTTCGCGAACACTTAGTCCATCTACTACAATTTTATTGGCTAGTTCTTTAATTTTTTCTGGGTTTTCCATTTTACTTAAAATTCTAGCATGACTCATAGATAATTTATTGGCCATAATTAAGTCTTTTACTTCTTCTGGTAAAGATAATAGTCCTATCATGTTCGTAATATGACTTCTACTTTTTCCTAATCTAGTTGCTAAAGATTCTTGTGTTAGAGATAGTTCTACTAATAATTTTTTATAAGCAAGTGCTTCTTCTAATGGGTTTAAATTTTCTCTTTGTAGATTTTCTAATAATGCAATTTCCATCATATCTTGATCTGAAAAATCACGAATAATGGCTGGAATTGTTTCTTTTCCTGCCAATTTAGAAGCTTTTACTCTTCTTTCTCCTGCTATGATCTCATATCCTTTGATACTTTTTTTAGCAATAATTGGTTGAAAAACACCATGTTCTTTGATAGAACTTGCTAATTCTTTTAAGGCTGCTTCATCAAAGTTTTTTCTTGGCTGATAAGGATTACTTCTTAATTCTGAAAGTGGAATTTCTATGATTTCTTCATTGGTAGAAGAATTTATAATTTTTTCTTCCATCTTTTCATAATCTAGTGGTTCGTTATTAAATAATTCTTCTAGGCCTCTTCCTAGAGCTTTTCTTCTAGATGTCTCCATTTCTTTCAATCACTTCCTTTGCTAAATTAATGTAAGCTTCTGTTGCTCTATGTTTCGGATCATAAGCTATCATTGGTTTTCCATGAGATGGTGCTTCTGTTAATTTGATTAATCTTGGAATTATTGTATTATAAACTCTTTCTTTAAAGAATCTACGAATATCTTCTACCACTTCTAATCCTAAAAGTGTTCTTGCATCTAACATGGTAAGTAATACTCCTTCAATATCTAAATTGGGATTTAAATTCTTTTGTGCTAACATAATGGTATTTAATAATTGAGTAATTCCCTCTAAGGCAAAAAATTCACATTGTACAGGTATAATAACAGAATCGGAAGCTGTTAAAGCATTCGTTGTAATTAATCCTAAAGAAGGAGGACAATCTATAATAATATAATTAAATAAGTTTTTAATTGGATCTAAATATGTTTTTAGTTGGGCGTTTTTAATAAATCCTTGATTTTTCATTCCTTTTTCTCTTAATTCTGCTTCTAATCCTGCTAAATTAATAGTTGCTGGTAAAACATAAAGATTTTTTTGTTTTGTTTTTACAATCGCTTGTGTTATTTCACATTCTCCAATTAAAACTTCATGAATACTATTTTCAATATCTCCTTTATTGATCCCTACTCCTGTTGTGGTATTTCCTTGTGGATCTAAATCTATTAATAACACTTTTTTTCCTAAATATGCTAAGGATGCAGAAAGATTAATGCTTGTTGTTGTTTTTCCTACTCCACCTTTTTGATTTACTAATGATATAATCTTTCCCATACTAACACCTTCTCTTTTGTACTCTTCTATTTTAGCAAATTCTATGGAAATAGGAAATGCTTTTCGAAAAAAAAAGTAGAAGTTCTACTTTTTTATTTATTTTTTTCTATTTTGATTATTACTTGATAAGTATTTTCAAAATCCATTTCTTCTACTCTAATTTCAAATCCTTTATTTTGTAGTTTTGCGGTTACTCCTTTTATTTCATTGATTGCATCTTTTAAAGTATATACTTGTGTTGTTTTTAATAAATCTTCTATTGTTTTAAAATCTGAATGAGGATTTATTGATTCTTCTTTTGATTCTGGTTTTTCAATATGGATTTCTTCCACATCTTCTGTCTTTTGTTCTTCTTCATCATCTAAAATATCTAAATCTTCTTTTGGTGCTGGAATATCAAATAAATCATATTCTTCTACTAGAGATTCTTCTTGATTAGATTTTGGTGTTTGATTGCTTTTTAGTAAAGCGTCCATTTTATTTGCTACTTCTATTTTAGGACCTGTTTCATTTATTACTGCTGCAACGTTATCATTTGAAAAGCCAGAAGGCAGAACATTTTCCCCTTTTATAGTTTTAATTTCATTATCTAATTCTCTTACTGTCATTCTATTTTCTATTACTTTTTTTAGCATATTTACTTGATCTACACTATTTTCTAAATTTAATAAACTTCTTGCATGACGTTCTGAAATTTGATCTTTTAATAGAGCTTCTTGCACTTCATCTGGAAGAGATAACAATCTCATTTTATTTGCAATCGCTGCTTGAGATTTTCCCATTGTTTGTCCTAATTCTTCTTGCGTCATAGAATCTAATTCTAATATTTTTTGATAAGTTCTTGCTTCTTCTATTGCGGATAAATCTTTTCTTTGTAGATTTTCTAAAAGGGCAACTTTAGAAGCTTCTTTATCATCCAAATTACGAATGATAGCTGGTATTTTCGTAAGTCCTGCCATAGCGGTAGCTTTATATCTTCTTTCTCCAGCTATAATTTCGTATTTATCACCTATTTTTCTCACAATAATTGGTTGGATTACTCCATGTTTTTTAATCGATTCTGATAATTCTTTTAATGCTTCTTCATGAAAAACTTCTCTTGGTTGAAAACGATTTGGAATAATATCATCTAAGTATAATTCTACTACTTCGCTATCCATAATTTACCCTCTTTTCATTCTTCTACTCTTTTCTACTATATACATTATAACATAAAAATAGAAGGAAACAAGAAAAAAAGTCAAAATTTGTGGTTTTGACTTTCCTATTTTCTAATTAATAGTATTTTGGCTGCTTCATAATGAGGCTCGATAATTTTCTTTCCTTGTTCGGATAATTTATGATAACTTCTTTCTAGTTTATGAAAAACAAAATCTGCTCCTTCATTAATTCCCATCTGTTTTTCTACATAAACCATACTTAGTAAAGAAGGTACACTATAAAAATGGGCCATTGCATCCGAATCTGCTATGCATATTTCTTCAGGGGTTGTTTTTTTCACTAATCTACTACCTCTATGATTTAAAATACATTTTTTTATTAAATCAATTTGTTCTTGTTTTAATTGATACTTTTCTAATATTTGACCAGCAATTTGTGCTCCTATG
Organism: uncultured Bacilli bacterium; assembly: GCA_947632565.1. Classification (GTDB taxonomy): domain Bacteria; phylum Bacillota_I; class Bacilli_A; order RF39; family UBA660; genus Alloscybalousia. Next base: position 15,827 of record CANRPT010000001.1, read on the forward strand.
ATATGGTGTTCTTCGGTATAATCTTTATTTGTTACGCTTGCTACATCATGTAATAAGGCAGCTAGTGCCACTGTATAGTAATCTGCATGGTAAAGTTCATGATTTTTTATAGCAATTTGATAGACTAATTCGATATGATGCGTCCAGGCTCCCATTCCATAAGCATTGGTTGGTTGTTCACATCTTCTGTTGACTTCTTCATAAACTTCTTGAATGATTTGTTCTATTGTATAAGTTTCCATTTTTAATCTCCTTCCTGATAGAATTGTTTTTGGAATTAATCTTTTTTTATTTTATCCATTTTTCTTGGATATAGTGGATTTGTCTTTTTTAATTTCTTGATATATATAATGTTTCTTATACTATTTTCTACTGGTAAAGAAAAAGTTTCTATTTTTTCTATTTGACTATCTAATTTATTTAGGATATCTTTACTATTTTCTAATTCTTCTTCGATATTTGCTTTCATTGCAATCAAGTAACCTTGTTCTTTTACCATTGGAATACATAATTCTGATAATACTTTTAAGTTGGCTACCGCTCTAGCAGTTACGATATCAAATTTTTCACGATTTACTTTGGCATAATCTTCTGCTCTCGTATGAATTGTTTCTATTTCTGTTAATTCTAATTTTTGAATGATATCATTTAGGTAATTGATTCTTTTTTGCAAGGAATCGATTAACGTAATTTTTAGATTTGGAAAAGCAATTTTTAAAACAATTCCAGGAAATCCTGCCCCTGTTCCTACATCACATAAAGAAAGATTTTGATTTAGATCAATTCCTTTTACTAAAGTTAAACTATCATAAAAGTGTTTTAAATAAACATCTTCTTGATTGGTAATTCTAGTTAAATTCATTTTTTCATTCCAAGTTATTAATAGACGATAGAATTCTTCTAATTGATTTTGTTGCTTTTGATTGAAACATATTCCTAATTTTTTAGTTTCTTCTATAAATAATTCTAAATTCATATTCTTTTTTCCTTTTTTAAATAAACCATTAAGATGGAAATATCTGCTGGGTTTACTCCACTAATACGAGAGGCTTGTCCTATTGTAGTTGGTTTAATCATTGATAATTTTTGTCTTGCTTCACTCGCTAAATTATGAATTTCCTCATAATGGATATCTTCTGGTATTTTTATTTTTTCTAAATCCAGCATTTTTTCTGCTTCTTTATTGGCTTTCACGATATATCCTTCATATTTGGTTTGAATTTCTACTTGTTCTATTACTTCTTTACTAACCTTTATCTCTATCCATTTTTTCAAAGTTTCTACTGTAATTTCTGGTCTTTTTAATAAATCATATAAAGTAATTCCATCTAATAATTTTGCGGAAGGAATCGATTCTAAGTAAGCATTATTTTCTTCTGTAGGAGTAATTTTGGTTGCTTTTAAAAGTTCTAGCGTAGATGTTATTTCTTCTTTTTTCTTTAGAAATTTTTGGTATTTTTCTTCTGTTATTAATCCGATTTCATGACCATATTCTCTTAATCGTAAATCGGCATTATCATGTCTTAATAATAAGCGATATTCGGCACGAGAAGTTAACATACGATATGGTTCTTTCGTTCCTTTGGTTACTAAATCATCAATTAAAACTCCAATATAAGCTTCATTTCTTTTTAGAATGAATGGTTCTTGATTGTGAATTTTACGAGATGCATTGATTCCGGCTATTAGTCCTTGACCTGCAGCTTCTTCATATCCACTTGTACCATTAATTTGTCCAGCGGTAAATAAGTTTTCTATTACTTTTGTTTCTAGAGATTGTTTTAATTGTAAGGGATCAATGGCATCATATTCAATCGCATAAGCATATTTTAAAATTTTGGCATGTTCTAAACCTGGTAAGCTATGTACCATTTTTTCCTGAATATCTTCTGGCATACTTGTTGAAAAACCTTGAATATAAATATCGTCATAATAAATACTTTCTGGTTCTAGAAATAATTGATGTCTTTCTTTATCTTGAAATCTTACTACTTTATCTTCAATGGATGGGCAGTATCTAGGACCAACTCCTTCTACATATCCCCCATACATACTAGATTTTTCTAAATTATCTTTAATAATTTGATGAGTTTCTTTCGTTGTATAGATCAAATGGCAGGGAATTTGATCTTCTACTTGATAGCTTGGAAGATTATCAAAAGAAAACGTATATAATTCTTTATCTCCTTCTTCTATTTGTGTTTTTGAAAAATCGATACTACTTTTTTCAATTCTTGGTGGTGTTCCTGTTTTTAATCTTTGAATGGTAAAACCATATTCTTTTAATTTATCACTTAAAAATTGAGATGGTCTTTCTCCATGTGGTCCACTAGAAGTTTTTTTACTTCCTCTTAGTACAACCGCTTTTAGATAAGTTCCGGTTGTTAGAATTACTGCTTGAGATTCTATTTTTTGTTGATTTTCTAAAACTACTCCTTTTACTTGTTGATTTTCTATGATTAAATCTTCTACAAGGGATTCTAAAATATCTAAATTTTTTTCTTTTTCTAATGTTTCTAACATCACTTTTGGATAAGTGATTTTATCTCCTTGAGCACGTAAGGCACGAACAGCTGGTCCTTTTTTCGTGTTGAGCATTTTGATTTGTAGAAAACTATGATCGATATTATTCGCCATTTCTCCACCTAAGGCATCAATTTCTCTTACGATAATTCCTTTTGCTGGTCCACCGATAGAAGGATTACATGGCATATCTGCGATATTTTTTTTATTTCCTGTTATTAATAAGGTTTTATTTCCTAGTCTTGCAGAAGCTAAAGAGGCTTCACATCCGGCATGTCCTCCCCCTACTACAATAATATCGTATTTCATCTTTTCCACTTCCTCTTTTTCTGGATTTTATTATACAATATTTTTTCATTTTTGATTATTTTTTTTCTTAATATACAAAAAAATTATTTCCCGGGAAATAATTTTTGATGTTAAATTATATTTTTTGTATTGGTATTACATTTTTTATTGTTTATTTTTTAAATAATCATACAATTGCATATAAGCGGTGTTATCCCAGAATTTCCATCTTTCTTCATCGGGATAGTTTCCCATTGTTTTATCAGATCCTTCTGGAATAAAAATAAAATCCCAACTCCAACCATATTCGCCACTTGGTTCTTTGGCAATGGTTCCCTTCGTTTTTGAAATAAAAGCTACTGGTTCTTTTCCATATTCGGTATAAGATAATACCTCTAGAAAATAGGCTTCTCTATTTTCTTGGTTCTCCATTAATTTTAAAATACCTTCTATTCCTAAAGTTTGGTCCACATATTTTGTATAAGCTGCTGGAAAATTATTTAATGCTGGAATGATTAAACCAGAATCATTTTTTAACGTGTTTTCTTTTAAATAATTGCTAGCATATTGAGAAGAATAATTTGCTACTTCTTCAATTGTATCTGCTTGAATTTCTGGACAATCGATCTTTTTGGCAATGATTTCTACTCCTAATGATTCTAAATTTTCTTTGGCTACTTTTACTTTAAAAGAATTTGTCGTTATATAATTTATTTTTAACATATTTTCTTATCCTTTCTATTTTTATTTTCCTAAACAAAATTGGCTAAATAATTGGTCAATCAATTCTTCTGTATAGGTCTCTCCTATTATTTCTCCTAACTTTTCCCAGGCTCGTTTGATATCGATTTCAACCATGTCTACTGGAATTTCTTGTTTGATTCCCTCTTCTACTTCTTCTAGAATTTGATTGGCTTCTTTTGCAAGAGAAATTTGTCTCACATTGGTAAGATAGATATTATCATTTTGTTCTAATTCATTCATATGAAATAATTCTATTATTTTTTCTTTTAAAGAATCGATTCCTTCCGATTCTAGTGTATTGGTATAGACAATATTTTGATAATTGATTTCTTCTATATTTATTTTTCTTTCTAAATCATTTTTATTTACCACAACAATTGTCTTTTTTTCTTGACAAGCATTTAATATTTTTTTATCTTCTTCTGTCAATTCTTCATTATGATTCAAAACTAGAATAATTAAATCTGCTTCTTCGATTAATTTTAAACTTTTTTCTACTCCAATTTTTTCTACTACATCAGATGTTTCTCTAATTCCTGCTGTATCAATGATATTTAAGGCTACTCCTTGTATCGTAATACTTCCTTCTACCGTATCTCTGGTTGTTCCTTCTACTTCTGTAACAATTGCTTTTTCCTCTTTTAATAAACGATTTAAAATACTACTTTTTCCGACATTTGGTTTTCCAATAATCACTGTTTTAATTCCATTAGTTAGAATTTTTCCATTTTCACTTTCCTCTATTATTTTTTGTAACTTCTCTTTGATTTTTTTGATTTCTGGTTTTACTTTTTCATTCGTCATTACAATTGCATCTTCATATTCTGGATAATCTATATTGACCTCAATAGAAGCTAAAAGTTCTAGTATTTCTTGTCTTAAAGTTTGAATCATATTTCTAATTTTTCCATTTAATCCTTGTATTGCGACTTTTCTTTTGGATTCATTTTTAGATTCAATTAAATCCATTACAGATTCGGCTTGTGTTAAATCAATTCTTCCATTTAGAAAAGCTCTTTTGGTAAATTCTCCTGGTTCTGCTAATCTGGCTCCATGATTTAATACTAATTCTAATACTTTATTGGTGGTAGAAATTCCACCATGACAATTAATTTCTACAATATCTTCTGTCGTAAATGTTTTAGGAGATTTCATTACAGTTACTAATACTTCATCGATGATTTCTTCTTTTTCTAGGATATGTCCATAATGAATCGTATGGGTTTCTACCTGTTCCAAGTCTTTTCCTTGAAAGATTTGATTTACGATAGAAATGGCATTTTTTCCACTTACTCTAATAATAGAAATTGCACCTACTCCAAGGGTGGTAGAAATCGCAGCAATTGTATCATTCATAGTAGAACCTCCTTTTGATAGCATTATATTATCACTTTTTTTCCAAAAAGAAAAGAAGATTATTCCTCTTCCTTTGGTTTAATTACAACACAACGATTTGGTTCTTCTCCTTCACTTTCTGTCGTTACTTTTTTATTTTCAGAAAGTGCCGTATGAATAATTCTTCTTTCATAAGAATTCATTGGGTCTAATTTTGCAGCAATTTTAGTATAAGCTACTTCCCTTGCTACCTTTTTTGCTAATCTCTCTAATTTTTGCTCTTTTGCTAGTTTATATTCTCCAATATCGATTACGATAGGAAAATATTCTCCGATTTCATTTTGAATCATTTGTTTCACAAATAAAGTAATTGCTTCTAACGTTCTACCATTTTTTCCAATTAAGATAGAATTGTTATCAGATACAATCGTAAAGGTTACATTCTTCTCTCTTTTTTTTACTTCTAAGTTACCAGTTAGTCCCATGTTATGAATTAATTCTTTTAAAAATTCTTTTACGGATTCAATTACTTCATCACGAGTTACTACTTCTATTTCTACTTTCTTATTAAATAAACCATTTTTTACTTCTGTTTCTTTAATATATAAGTTTTCTTCCATTTCTTGCAGTTCTATTTTTGCATTGTTGATTGCTTCTTCTTTGGTCTTTCCACTATATTTTCTTTTTTCTAACATACTTCTTTGCTCCTTTTTACAATTAGATTTTGAATTACTGTAAATAAATTCGTTGTAATCCAATAAATACATAAAGCGGTTGGCATAAAGAATCCCATTACAATAATCATAATTGTCATAATTGTTGTCATACTTTTCATTGGATCTTTTTCTGATTGAGCTGTCGTTTTGTTTAAACTAAATGAAAAGTATGTTGTTAATCCTACTAATAAAATTAAGATTACATAAAGAGCATTTCCTTGTTGTAATAGTCCTACTGATGGTGTGGTACCTAATTGTAGTCCCAGAAAATTTTCTTCAAATAAAGATGGTACACGATTAATTGCTTCTAAGAAAGCAATAAATAGTGGTAATTGAATAAAGGCATAGATACATCCTGAAATTGGATTAATATTATACTTTTTATAAATCATTGTCATTTCTTGACTTTTTCTCATAATCGATTCTTGATCTGTTTTATTCGCATACTTTTTTTCTAATCGATCCAAATCTGGTTGCGCTTTTTTCAATAATTCTGATTGTAGTGCTGTTTTTTTGGTAATTGGATAAGCAATTAATCGAATGATTAAACTTGTAATAATTAATGCTAAAGCGGCACTTTTTACATATTTACTAAACCATAAAATAATAAATGCTAATGGTTTTACAAAAATACCATTCCATAATCCTTCATATCCCCCACTTGTTATTTTAAAATCACTACATTTTGGATATTTGGATAAATCTACTCCATTCTCTTCATAAGCCTTTATCGTTTCTTTATTTTCTGGCTGACATAAAATATTTTCTGTTAAACTTTGTCCTGTTTCTGGATTGGTTACAGCTTTATTATCTTTTCCTTTTAAAGTCTTTGTACAACCTGTTGTTAATAATAGAATCAGGAAAAGAAGAATGAATAACTTTTTTGAATTATTTTCTTTCATTGAACTCTCCTTCTTTATTTTCTTTTTTCATTATCTCTAAGAAGCTTGTTTCTAGTTCTTGATAACTTGCCTCTAAACAACTTCTTTTCATTATTATAATATAATCTTGGTTTTTTTGATAGAGTTTTTTATGATTATCAATAATACTTTTTAATCTTCTTTTTAATAAATTCCTAACTACCGCTTTATTCGAAATTTTTTTACCTACAGAAATTCCAAAACGATAATAACCGGTTTCTGTCGTTCGTTTATATAATATATAATGTTTATTTTTTTGAAAAGACCCTTGTTGAATTGCTTTTTCAAAATCTTTGGTCTCTTTCACAATGTTGATTTTTTTCACTCTATCACCTCAATCTTTTCCAAAAAAAGCAAAAAACCACTATAAAGTGGTATTTATTTTGATAATCTTTTACGACCTTTTGCTCTTCTTTTGTTTAATACTTTACCTTTTACTCTTGAAAAAAATCCATGTGTTTTCTTCATTTTACGATTATTTGGTTGATAAGTTCTTTTCATAGGTCCCACCTCCAGACATAAAATCTACATTATTATAATAAGAATTTTGTAGTTTTGTCAATTAAAAGAAAGAATTTTTTTCAAATTTAAAAGAAAAATTTGTTTTCTAATTTGCTATCTTCTTTATTTCACAGTTTCCACAACCCTGTTAAAAACTTTTTACACATTGTGGAATAACTTTTTTTTATTTTGTGGATAAATTATCAAAAGTCAATGATAACAAGCTAATTTCTTGTGGAAAAAAATGTGGAGAAGTTGTGGAAGAAAAAAAATTCATTTTTAACTATTTATTTTTCCACAGAATTAAGTTAGAATAATACTTGCAATTAGAAATTATCTTTAGTCAGGGGGGATAATGGTGGATGTAAAAACAATCTGGACAAATTTTTTAAATAACATAAAAGCCGAAATGAACCCCTTATCTTTTCAGACTTGGTTTGAAAATGCTAGTTTATATGAATATAAAGATGGAGTCTGTAAGATTATTGTTCCCATGGCAATGTATAAAAAACATTTAGCTACAAAATATTATGATTTAATTGTTTCTAATTTAAGTGAAATCTTAGGAGATAATGTTGATATTGAGTTTTATACTCAAGAAGAAATTGAAGAAATGCAAGAAAAAAAAGTAGGGGAGAAAAATTTTCTTTTACAGGAAAATCAGGAAATTTCTTCTAATTCTTTTTCAAAATTCAATGATTTTGATTCTAATTTAGATAAAAAATATACTTTTGATAATTTTATTGTAGGAAATACCAATAAATTTGCACAAGCTGCTGCTTTAGAAGTTGCCGAAAGTCCAGGAGTTTTATATAATCCACTTTTTATATATGGAAATAGTGGTTTAGGAAAAACCCATTTAATGCATGCCATTGGAAATTATATCCGGGAGCATTCCAATAAAAAAGTGTTATATGTATCTAGTGATCAATTTATATCCGATTTTTTAGGAATTAATAAAAAAGATGAAAATGGAAAAAACATTGATTATATTACTTATTTTAAAAATAAATATCGAAATATTGATGTACTCATTGTGGATGATATCCAATTTTTTCAAGGAGCACCACAAACACAAAATGAATTTTTTAATACCTTCACAAAACTTTATGATGAGAATAAACAAATTATTATTTCTTCCGATCGCTCTCCAGATGATTTAAAACTATTAGAAGACCGTTTGCGTACTAGATTTTGTTGGGGATTAACCGCTGATATATTTCCACCAGATTTTGAATTAAGAGTTGCTATTATAAAAAAGAAAATTATCGGAGAAGCCATTGATAAAAATATTCCAGATGATGTCATAGAATATATTGCTTCTAATATTGGAAGTGATGTAAGACATCTGGAAGGAGCAATTACTAGACTCCTAGCTTATTCCACAATGATGGGTGGTTTAAATATTACTTTAGATTTAGCAGTTGATGTTTTAAAAGATTTTGTCAACAAAGGATATAGTGAAAAAAATAGTGTGAATCGAATTCAAAGAATTGTAGCAGAGTATTTTCAAGTTGCTGTTGAGGATTTGAAATCAAAAAAAAGAAGTGCTAATTTAGCATTTCCAAGACAAATTGCCATGTATTTATGTAGAAAACTTACCAATGAATCTTTTCCTCGGATAGCAATTGAATTTGGAGGAAAAGATCATACTACCGTTATGTATTCAGTAGAAAAAATTGAAAAAGAAATATTGACTAATAAAGAACTTGCTAATATTATAGATAAATTAAAGAAAGAAATTGTATGATGTGAAAAAGAAAACAACTTTTCCACAGGGAAAAAGAAAAGAAAAATGTGATAGAATAAAGGTAACAAGAGTTATTCACAGTTTCCACAGTAATAATAATAATAATAATATAAATAAAAAAGAAAGAAGGAATATATATGAAATTAAAAATTAAAAAGGAAATTTTACTAGATGGATTAAATAAAGTATCCAAAGCATTGTCTACGAAAAATTTAGTACCCGTTTTAGCAGGAATTAAATTTGATTTAACGGAGAAAGGTTTACTCTTAACAGCAAGTGATAATGATATTACGATTCAAGTATTTCTAGATAAAACAGAAGAAATGGAAATTAAAACAGAAGGTAGTATTATTATTCAAGGAAAGTATATTTTAGATATTGTTCGTAAATTACCAGACGAATATATTAATATTGAAGTAGTAGATGAATTAAAAATCGTTATTTATACAGATAATAGTGAATTTAATTTAAATGGTATTAATAAAAACGAATATCCTAATATTAATTTAGATTTAAGTAAAAATCCTTTATCTATTTCTTCTAAAGTATTTAGAAGTGTTATTTCTCAAACATCATTTGCATCTTCTAATGATGAATCTAGACCAATTTTAACAGGAATTAATTTTAAAATTGTAGGAAATCAAATGGAATGTAATTCTACAGATTCTTATCGTTTAGCGCGAAGATTACTTGAGTTATCCACTCCAGTAGAGGAAAATTATAATATCGTGATTCCAAGTAAAAATTTATTAGAATTTATTAAAATTATGGATGATAGTGAGGAAGCATTATCTTTACATATCTTTAATAATAAAATACTAATTCAATATCAAAATATTTTATTTCAATCTAGGTTAATTAGTGGTACTTATCCGAATACTGCTAATTTATTACCAGATGAATTTATCTTAGATATCAAAGTAGATGTTAATGAGTTATATAATGTAATTGATAGAGCTAGTATTTTAACTAGTGATAAAGAAAAAAATATTGTTACTTTTGAAATTGATGGTAATAAATTATATGTACGTAGTAATTCTGCAGAAATTGGTAGAGTAGAAGAGAAAATGAATATTGAAAAAGAACAAAATGAAAATTTAAAAATATCTTTTGTTGCGAAATATATGATGGAAGCATTAAAATCTTTTGAAGATAGTCAAGTAGAAATATCTTTTGTAGGAGAAGTAAAACCTATCATTTTAAAATCAGAAAAAGATGAAGGATTAACACAATTAGTATTACCAATTCGAACTTATTAACAGAAATGTGGATAAAAGAAGAAATTAGCTCTAGTAGCTAATTTTTTTTCACATATTTTGTGGAAAAATATTATTTTTCGGAGTTTTTTTAGCATAATATTTCTTTTTTCTATGATTTCCGACAAAAAGAAACAAATTACGACATATTGTTCTGTTATAGTATCTGTTGCAATTTTAAATTGCATAGGGGGAAAAATATATGAAAACGTATGAGGTAAATGAAGAAACAATAGCTGTTATTGGAATTTCTGAAAAAGAAACAAAAGTAGTGGAAAAGAAAAGAGAATATTTAGTAGAAGATAGTGCTTATGAAGTAATGGATTATTCTTGTCAATATTTTGGTAGTTCTTATTTAGGAAGAGTAAATGGAAGTAAAAAAATGCTTGGTTATACTTATAAATTACCAATTATTGTAGAAGAGAGTAAAGAAATGATATTCTTTCCTATTTCTTCTCCAGAAAGTTTACAATGTATTTGGGTTGCTTTAAAATGGTATTCTGATGTATTAGAACGAAAAAATAAGACTTATATTCTCTTAAAAAATGGGAAAAAAATAGAATGTACTGCTTCTAAAAATTCTATTCAAAATCAAGTCATGAGAGCTTCTCGATTAAATTTGATTTTAAATGAAAGAAAAACCGAAAAAAAAGGCTAAAAAAGAAGAAAAAACTTCTTTTTTTTATGCTTTTTAAGCTCTTCTTGTGGTATAATGTAGTTGTAGGTATAGGAGTACTAAATGGTATAAAAGGTGATTATATGAGTTTTTTTGAGTTTTATTATGTATTTATCCAAAATAGAAGTTCATCATTATCGTAATTATTCCAAAGAAAAAGTAACATTGTGTGATAAAGTTAATATTTTTATAGGAGATAATGCTCAAGGAAAAACAAATATATTAGAAAGTATTTATATACTTGCACTTACTAAATCACATCGTGTTGGGTTTGAAAATAACTTTTTACAACATGGTTATCCATCTTGTAGAATTTATGGATTATTAAGAGATCATCAATCTTTAAAAGAATTAGAGATTCAAATTTCTGAGGAGAAGAAGAAAGTTTTTCTTAATCAAAAAGAAATAAGAAAAATTGCTTCTTATATTTCTCAGATGAATGTGATTATGTTTAGTCCTACTGATTTAGATATTATTAAAGGTTCTCCACAAATTCGAAGAAATTTATTAAATATTGAAATTAGCCAATTATATCCCTTGTATGTCAATTATTTGAATGAATATAACAAAATTTTAAAGACCAGAAATGAATATTTAAGACAAATGAGTATAAATGGGAATACGGATAGTAGATATTTAGAAATTATGAATGAAAAATTAGTGGATCGTGGGGTACAAATTTTTTTATATCGAAAAAAGTATTTAGATATGATTAATGATCAAATTTCTAATATTTATGAAAAAATTATGAATAAAAAAGGACTTCGGGTAGTTTATCAAAATAGTTTAGATTTTGAAAATGATGAAATAGAGCAGATGAAAGCAGTTTTTCTTCATAAATTAGCTAGTAATTTAAAAAGAGAAATTTCACAAGGTATGACCTTGTATGGTCCTCATCGAGATGATTTTTTCTTTGCCATTGGTGAAGAAAATATGAAATATTATGCTTCCCAGGGACAGCAAAGATTAGCTATTATTTCTTTTAAATTATCAGAAGTAAGCATTTTTCAAAAAGAAAAGGGAAGTAGTCCAATTCTTTTATTAGATGATATTTTTAGTGAATTGGATATTTCGAAAAGAAATCAATTAATTCATTATATTCCAGAAGATGTACAAACCATTATTACAACAACTGATCTAAAGAATATTCAGAAAAAAATATTAAATCGTGCTAAAGTTTTTTTAGTGAAAGATGGAACAATTCAAGAAAAGGTGGAATGAAATTATGAATATAGAAGAAAAAGTTACAGAACATTATGATGCCTCAGATATTCAAGTATTAGAGGGATTAGAAGCCGTTCGAAAAAGACCAGGTATGTATATTGGTACCACTGATGTAAAAGGATTACATCATTTGGTATGGGAAATTGTGGATAATGCAATCGATGAAGCTTTAGCTGGATATTGCCATAATATTGAAGTTGTTATTAACCAAGATAATTCTATTACAGTAAAAGATGATGGTAGAGGAATTCCTGTGGATATCCATCCTAAAACAGGTATTTCCACAGTAGAAACGGTTTATACCGTACTTCATGCCGGTGGTAAATTCGGTGGAGGAGGATATAAAGTATCTGGAGGACTTCATGGAGTTGGAGCTAGTGTTGTAAATGCCTTATCAAAATGGGTAGAAGTAACTGTTTATAAAAATGGAAAAATCTATCAAATTCGTTTTGAAGATGGAGGACATACCAAAGAGCCATTGCATGTAATTGGAGATTGTAGTGAAGATAGGACTGGAACTACAGTAACCTTTAAACCAGATCCTGAAATTTTTGATACTGATATTTATGATTACGAAACATTAAAAACAAGAATTCGTGAATTAGCTTTTTTAAATCGTGGTTTATCTATTAATATTCGTGATGATCGTGATTTAGAAGATACTACTGGTGAAACATTTCTTTATGAAGGTGGAATTAGTGAATATGTTAAATTTATTAATCAAGAAAAAACCCCTCTTCACGAAGATATTATTCATTTAAGTGGGGAAAAAGATGGAGTATTTTTTGAAGTAGCGATGCAATATAATACTTCCTATAATCCCAACATTTATTCTTTTGTAAATAACATTAATACCCATGATGGTGGAACTCATGAAGAAGGAGTTAAAAGAGCTTTAACTAGAGTCATTAATAATTATACTAGAAAAGCTAATATTTTAAAGGAAAAAGATGAAAATTTAAAAGACGATGATGTAAAAGAAGGACTTACAATGATTATTTCTTGTAAGCATCCAAATCCTCAATTTGAAGGACAAACCAAAGGAAGACTGGGAAATTCTGAAGTTAAAAATTTAGCGGATAGTGTTTTTGCAGAAGGATTTGAAAGATTTTTATTAGAAAATCCAGAAGAGGCTAGAACTATTATTAATAAAGCTATTTTGGCTAGAAATGCTAGAATGGCAGCTAAAAAGGCTAGGGAAGCTACTCGTAAAAGTGATTTAGCTACTACTAATTTCTTTGGTAAATTATCTGATTGTAAGAGTAAAGATCCTACTATTTCAGAAATTTTTATTGTCGAAGGGGATAGTGCAGGGGGATCTGCAAAAAAAGGTAGAGATTCTATGACTCAAGCTATTTTACCTTTAAGAGGAAAGATTTTGAATGTGGAAAAAGCAAGATTGGATAGGGCACTTGGAAATGAGGAAATCAAAACCATTATTACTGCCTTTGGTACAGGAATTGGGGAGTATTTTGATTTATCGAAATTACGATATGATAAAATCATCATTATGACCGATGCTGATGTAGATGGTTCTCATATTCGTGTATTATTATTGACCTTATTTTATCGCTTTTTTAGGCCTATTGTGGAAGCAGGTCATGTTTATGCAGCACAACCTCCACTTTTTAGAATTATGCATGGAAAAACTAGAAAGTATGTATTAAATGAAGAAGAATTAAACAGCTATTTGAATTCTCTTCCAGAAAATATTCGTTCTAAAGCAGAAATTGCTCGTATGAAAGGATTAGGGGAGATGGATGCTGATGAATTGAATGAAACAACAATGGATATTGAAAAGAGAGTTTTAAGAAAAATAACGATTGATGATTGTGTAGCTGCTGATTCCGTATTTGAAAGATTAATGGGAGATGAAGTTGATCCTAGAAGAAAATTCATTGAAGAAAATGCCAGAAAAGTAGCAAATCTTGATATTTAGGTGGTGAAGTTATGGATAATAGAGACGATTTAGATGAATTGATAAAAAGAGCAGAAGAAGATAGTAAAGATGTGAAAAATACATTTTTAGAAGGTGATTCTGAGGCTACAGAAGATACTGATGATCATAATGGTGATAGTGGTGATACAAATTTTAGTGGATATTTTCATGAGAGAGATCGATTAGATCATAATAATATTGTAAATGAAGTTGAAACATCATTTTTGGAGTATTCTGTTAGTGTTATTACTTCACGTGCTTTACCTGATTTGAGAGATGGATTAAAACCAGTTCATAGGAGAATTTTATGGTCTATGTATGAATCTGGATATACACCAGATAAACCTCATCGAAAATGTGCAACAACGGTTGGATACGTTATGGGTCATTATCATCCTCATGGAGATTCTTCTATTTATGAAGCAATGGTACGTTTAGCCCAAGATTTTAATCAAAGATATATGTTAATTGATGGGCATGGAAATTTTGGTAATATTGAAGGAGATGGCGCAGCAGCAATGCGTTATACAGAATCTAGACTTGCTAAAATTTCTTTGGAATTATTAAGAGATATCAATAAAGATACTGTTGATATGGATGATAATTTTGATGTTACCATGAAAGAACCAAAGGTTTTACCATCTAGATTTCCTAATTTATTAGTTAATGGATCTATGGGAATTGCAGTAGGAATGGCTACTAATATTCCACCACATAATTTGGGAGAAGTAATTGATGGATGTGTTGCTTATATTGATAATCCTGATATTGATACAGTAGGTTTAATGGAATATATTAAAGGTCCTGATTTTCCTACTGGTGGTATTATCTTAGGTAATTCTGGAATTCGTAAAGCTTATGAGACCGGTAGGGGGTCTATAACAATTCGTAGTAAAGCAACTATTGAAGATTGTGGTAGTCATAGCAACATTATTATTGATGAAGTTCCTTATGGTGTAAATACGATGGAACTTAAAAATAAGGTTGCAGAACTTGTTCATAATAAGATTATTGAAGGAATTTCTGATTATCATACCGATTTAAAAGAGGGAGTTAAAATAACCATTACATTAAAGAAAGATGCTAATCCTCAAGTTGTCTTAAATAATTTATATAAGCATACTAATTTCCAAGTTAATTATGGAATTATCTTTTTAGTATTGGATGGTCAAACTCCAAGAACTTTAGGATTAAAGGATATTATTGCTAAGTATATTGAACATCAGAAGGAAGTTATTGTTCGTAGAACGAGATATGATTTAGCTAGAGCAGAAGAAAGAGTTCATATATTAGAAGGTTTAAGAATTGCTTTAGATAATATTGATGAAGTTGTTCGTATTATTCGTGCTGCTGATAGTGATGAAGAAGCTAGAGCTAATTTAATGTCTAGATTTGATTTGGATGAAATTCAAGCTAATAGTATTTTGGAAATGAGATTACGTCGTTTAACTGGATTAGAACGTGGTAAAGTGGAATCTGAATTAAGTGATTTACAGTTAAAGATTGCTGATTACAAAGATATTTTAGCTACTCCTCAAAGAGTTTTGGATATTATTAAGGAAGAAATGCTAGAAATTAAGAAGAGATATGCAGATGATCGTCGTACTAAAATTGATATGACGGCTGTGGATTATATTGAAGATGAATCATTAATTCCTGTGGAAAATATGCTTATTACTCTTACTAATAAGGGATATATTAAACGTGTTGGTGTAGATGAATATAGAACGCAAAATCGTGGTGGTGTTGGTATTAAAGGAATGACAACTAATGAAGAAGATTTTGTGGAAAAAATGATTAATATGGAAACTCATGATTATATTTTATTCTTTAGTAATAGGGGAAAAGTATATCGAATGAAAGGGTATGAGGTTCCAGAGTTTAGCAGACAAAGTAAAGGTTTGCCAATTGTTAATTTATTACCTGTGGAAAAAGATGAAAAGATTAATTCTATTGTATCTTTAAGTGCTAAAAATGATGAATATAAATATTTATTCTTTATTACACGTGATGGTATTGTGAAACGTACTGATTTATCAGAATTTGATAATATTAGAACTAGTGGAAAAATAGCTATTACTTTAAAAGAAGATGATGAATTAATTTCTGTTCGCAAAACTACTGGGGAAAACGAGATTATTATTGGTGCTTCTAATGGTAGAATGGTTCGATTTGTGGAAAACGAGGTTCGTATTATGGGACGTACTGCTTCTGGTGTTAGAGGTATTGATTTAGGAAATGCTAAAGTAGTTGGTGGAGAAGTTATTACTGAAAATGAACAAGTTTTGATTGTTACAGAAAAAGGTTATGGAAAGAAAACTCCAATCCAAGAATATCGTTTAACTCATCGTGGTAGCAAGGGTGTTAAAGCTTTAAATGTTACTGAAAAAAATGGTATGTTAGTTTCTTTAAAAGCTGTTAGTGGTGATGAGGATTTAATCATTATTACGGATAGTGGTATTATAATGAGGATGTCTATGGATCAAATATCTACTTTAGGTAGGGCTACACAAGGTGTTAGATTAATTAAATTAAAAGATGATCAAACAGTTGCTACGGTTTCAATTATTTTGAAAGAAGAAGAACAATTGAATGAAAACGATGATTCTTTAAATAAAATTGATGAAGATGAAAGTGTATCAGAGTGATACACTTTTTATGTTTCACGTGAAACATAGGTAAATAGTATTATATTTTTGTCGATGACATTTATCTTAAATTAAATGTTTTGAATCTAAATTATTTCCCGGGAAATAATTTTTAGTAAGCAATCAATAAATATTTCAATGTTTCACGTGAAACATAAAAAAATACTTGTTTTTTTGATTAATCTATAATATTATAAATACGTGCAATAAATATTGGTGGAATCAGGTCAGGATTGGAAGATAGCAGCCTTAACATTAAATATTTATGTGCACTTTTTTTGTAGGTGATTTTATGCAAAATGATGAATATTATATGACTATAGCTTTAAAAGAAGCACAGAAGGCTTATGATAAAGGTGAAATTCC
This sequence comes from uncultured Bacilli bacterium, assembly GCA_947632565.1. Lineage (GTDB taxonomy): Bacteria > Bacillota_I > Bacilli_A > RF39 > UBA660 > Alloscybalousia. Next base: position 32,713 of record CANRPT010000001.1, read on the forward strand.
AGTTGGATCTGTGATTGTTAAAAATAATAAAATAATAGCTAAAGCTCATAATCTGAAAGAAAATAAAAATTGTGTAATAAAACATGCTGAAATTATAGCTTTGGAAAAAGCTTCTCAGAAACTTAAAAATTGGAGATTGTTAGATTGTGAAATCTATATAACGATGTATCCATGTCCTATGTGTGCAAGTGCTATTAATCAATCTAGAGTTTCTAAAATTATTTATGGAACTATTCCTGAATATGCTGAAAAAAATGTTGTGGAAAAAATATTAAACAACAAAAATTATGGATTACCAGTTTCTATAGTAGGTGGAGTTTTAGAAAAAGATTGTGGAAAATTATTAAAAGATTTTTTTTTGAAAAAAAGGTAATAATTCATTCGATTATTCCTTTTTTTAATGGTATAATAATATTATATTTTGGAGGTGTATTATGTCTTATCAAGCTTTGTATCGAAAATATCGACCTTCTACGTTAAAAGATGTAATTGGCCAGGATATCGTTATTCAAATATTAAAAAATGCCATTTCTCATAATAAAATTGGTCATGCTTATTTATTTTCTGGACCTAGGGGAATTGGCAAAACATCTATTGCTAAATTATTAGCAAAAACAGTTAATTGTCTTCATTTAGAAGATGGCGATGCTTGTGGAAAATGTGAAAATTGTCTTTCTATCATCAATGGCTTTAGTCCAGATATTATTGAAATTGATGCTGCTTCTAATAACGGGGTAGATGAGATTAGAGAAATCAAAAATAAAATTAATTTAGTTCCTAATCAATTAAAATATAAAGTTTATATCATTGATGAGGTACATATGTTATCAATTGGTGCTTTTAATGCCTTATTAAAAACTTTGGAAGAGCCTCCTGAACATGTTATTTTTATTTTGGCTACTACGGATTTACATAAGGTACCTAGTACAATTATTTCTCGATGTCAATGTTTTGAATTTCATAGAATTTCTAACTCTGATATAGTGAAGAGATTGAATTATATTTGTGATAATGAATCTATTCAAATTGAAGATAGTGTTTTAGAACAAATTGCTGAATTGTCAGAGGGCGGACTAAGAGATGCTATTGGAATGTTAGATAAATTAAATGCTTATTCCAATTCCAATATTACTTTAGAGGATTTTGAAAAAGTAAACGGAATTGTTTCTCATCAGCAATTGGAACTATTTTTAAAATACGTTTCTGAAAATCAAGTAGATCAGGTAATTCAATTTTTAGATATGATTTATGATCATGGAAAAGATTTTATTATTTTTATTCAAAATTTGATATCTTTATGTAAAGATCAATGTATTTCTTATTATATTGAAAATAATCATTCTTTTGATATTGATTTTTTACTTTCTTTTTCTGATTTATTAAATGATTTAAGTAAATATGTTAGTATTTCCTCTAATATTAAAACAATATTTGAAATTAAGGTACTTTCTTTTATGAATCAGATTTTTAAAGTTGATGATAAGATAAATTCTCATGATGATGAAGAAAATAAAACAAATGTTTGCTATCAAGAAGAAAAAACCAAAAATAAGGATTCCAAAAATTTGACTTCAGAGGATAAAATTATTTCCCGGGAAATAATTTCTGAAAATTTTGAACAAAAAATGGAAGATTTTGAGGATAGAAATCAGAAAATTATTAATAATTGTTTTGCTAGAGCTGATAAAAAAAATAAATTGCTTTTTGAAGCTAACTGGAATCAATTGAATGATTATGCGCTTGATAATGTATATGGAGCTGCAGCTTGTTTTTTAGCAGATGGTACGATTCGAGTAGTTGGAGAAGAAGAAGTGCTCATTTCTTATGATTATGAATCAGTTGTCAATAGGGGAATTCAATTATTAGATAAGATTTGTGATTTATTAAAAAAAATTTATGGAAAAAAGTATGAAGTAGCTCTTGTTACTAATGAAGATTGGATAAAAGAACGAGAACAATTTATTTCTCATAAAAATCAAAATATTAAATATCAATATATTCCTCTTGAAGAAAAACATGATTCCAATCAAAAAGAGGAAAAAGTAGAAAAAAAACAGGATTCAAATTCTAATCAAACAATTACTTCTAAAGCAATTGAATTGTTTGGTGAAGATTTAATCATAACAAATTAAGAAAGAGGGAAAAAATATGAATTTACAAGCTTTAATGAAGCAAGCACAAAGTTTACAAAAAGATATGATGAAAGCAAAAGAAGAAATTGATCAAATGACTTTTACTGGTACTAGTTCTTTCGTATCTGTTACGGTAAAAGGTACGAAAGAAGTATTGAAAGTTTCTATTGACAATGATAATCTTTCTAGTGATGATAAAGAAATGATTGAAGATATGTTAGTTGTTGCATTAAATGATGCTTTCCATCAGGTAGATGAAATGACTGAGAAAAAGATGGGTAAGTTTAGCAGTATGATGCCTGGTGGATTATTTTAGAGGTATCATTTATGTATCCTAATAGTTTAGAACAATTAATTGAATCTTTAAAATGTTTACCTGGTATTGGAGAAAAAACAGCGGAGCGATTAGCTTTTTCTGTTATGGATATGGAGGAAGAAAGAGTTCATTTATTTTCTGAAAGTTTAGAAAAAGTAAAGAAATCTATTCATCATTGTCCAATTTGTAATGGTTTAACAGATTTGGATCAATGTAGTATCTGTAGTGATAAGACAAGGGACCAAGAAGTATTGTGTGTAGTCGAAGATCCAAAATCAGTATTTCTTTTTGAAAAACTTGGACTTTTTCATGGAAAATATCATGTTTTAAAAGGTTTAATTTCTCCTCTAGATGGAGTTAATCCAGAAGATATTGAATTAGAAAAATTAATTGATCGAGTAAAAAAAGGAAATTATAAAGAAATTATCTTGGCTTTTAAACCTAGTATTGAAGGAGAAACCACTTCTTTATATATTAAACGAATTCTGGGAGATTTAAACTTATCTATTACGAAGATTGCTAGTGGAATTCCTATGGGAGCAGATATGGAATATATGGATGCAATGACTTTAGAAAGAGCACTTATGGATCGAAAAGATGTAGAATAAAACTTTTTCTTTTTCATACTTTTTAATAGGTGATAGATTTTGAAAAAAATTTGGAGCTTATTAAAAAGAATTTTTCTAAGTTTTGTGATCTTATATGGATTTAATACCATAGGTAGTAATTTTAGTATTGTGATTCCTATTAATTTTATTACTTTATCACTAGTTACTTTTTTAGGATTTCCAGCTTTATTCTCTTTAGTTCTTTTATTGGTAATTGCATTTTGAGGTGAAAGTTATGTTAGAAGTATATCAGGACAAGCAGCCATTATTTTGTGAAGAAATTATGAATAGTATTTATCATCATAAAATTAGTCATGCTTATTTAATAGAAACGAATCATTATTTAGATAGTGATTCTCTTATTCTTTCTTTTATTAAAACATTATTTTGTGAAAAACATAATTTGAATCAAGAAAATTGTGGAGATTGTAATTTATGTCACTTAATAGATATCAATGCTTTATCGGATTTTAGAATAATAGAACCAGATGGAATTGCTATCAAAAAAGAGCAAATTCTAGAAATTAAAGAGCAATTTAAAACGACTTCTACGGAAAATAGACCACGTATTTATTGGATAAAACAAGCGGATAAGTTAAATAAGCAATCTGCTAATTCTTTACTTAAATTTTTAGAGGAACCTGAGGGAAATGTAATAGCGATTTTAGAAACAGATAATCGTTATCAAGTAATGGAAACGATTCGTAGTAGGTGTCAGATTTATTCTTTTATTAATCGTCAATTAAAAATGGATTTTCAAGATATTCACTTATTAACAAACATCATTCATACATTAGAGGAAAGAGGACAAGCTTCTATTTCTTATTTACCAATTACTTTAGAAAATGATCTTAGAGATAAAAATTTTTGGTTATCTACTTTTACTGAAATGATAGAAATATATGAAAATGCTCTTCGCAAGATTCAAAATGTTGATTATGTTGATTATGGCGAATTATTAGATTATTTAATTTCTAAAAATTCCTATTCTAATTTCATTTTTAAATTGGGTATTTTATTTGATATGATTCAAAATTTGAATTATAATTTAAATATAACGATGATGTTAGATCTATTTATTATTCAATTTGCAGGAGGTGAAACACATGCCTAAAGTTGTAGGGGTCAAATTAAATGAAAAAGGAAAAAATTATTTTTTTCGTTCTGAAAATTTTTCTTTTCAAAAAGGCGATTATGTGATTGTTGAAACTGATAAAGGATTACAATATGGAATGGTTACTATCGATACGCATGAAGTAGCCGAAGAAGATTTAGGTTTTCCTTTAAAAGAAGTTGTTCGTAGTGTTACCAAAAAAGACCAAAAACAATATGAAACGAATGTAAAAGATGCTTCTGTTGCTTTGTTGAAGGCTAGAGAAGTCGTAGAAGAATTAAAACTAAATATGCATATTATTGATGCATCCTATACTTTTGATCGCAATCAATTATTATTTAATTTTTTGGCAGATTCTAGAGTAGATTTTCGTGAACTTGCTAGGAAGTTAGCTCAAATTTATCGTACACGTATTGAGCTTCGACAAATTGGAGTTCGTGATAAAGCGAAAGAAATTGGTGGAATTGGTCCTTGTGGTAGATTTTTATGTTGCAGTACTTTTTTAACAGATTTTAACAGTGTTTCTATCAATATGGCAAAGAATCAAATGCTTGCTTTAAATCCTACTAAAATTAATGGAGTTTGTGGTAGACTTTTATGTTGTTTAAATTATGAAGATGAAATTTATACCGAAATGAAAGAAGGAATGCCTGCTATTGGACAAGCTTATAAAAAGAATGAGGTAGAAGGAAAAGTTGTTTCTTTAAATTTATTAAAACGAACAGTTACGGTGGAAACGAAGAATAAAACACTCATAGAGGTAGAAGTTTAAATGGAAGTTTTACATGATTTAGTTGGATATCAAAATTTAAAAATTTATCAAAATACAGATTGGTTTTCTTTTTCTTTAGATTCTATTTTACTTCCTAACTTTGTTACTTTAAATCAAAAGATAAAAACTATTTTGGATTTAGGTTGTGGTAATGCTCCTATTCCTTTAATTTTATCTACTAAAACAAAAGCTAAAATTATTGGAGTAGAGATTCAAAAAGATTGTTATGAATTAGCTAAAAAGAGTGTATCTTATAATCATTTAGAAAATCAAATTACGATTCTTCCAATGGATATGAAGGATTTAAAAAATATCTATTGTAGTGATAGTATTGATGTTATTACTTGTAATCCTCCTTATTTTCGATATTTAGAAACAAGCAATTTAAATGATGATATTCATAAAGTGATTGCTCGACATGAAAAGATGATTACTTTAGAAGAAATTATTTCTTTATCAAGATATCTTTTAAAAAATAATGGGGTACTTGCCATGGTACATCGCACAGATCGTTTAATAGAAATTATTCAATTATTTGAAAAATATGGATTGGAAATTAAAAAATTACGATTTATTTATCCTAAAGTAGGATTAGAATCTAATATGATTTTAATTGAAGGAAGAAAGAATGGAAATGTAGGATTAAAAGTATTACCACCACTTTATATTCATTATGAAGATGGAAATTATACGAAAGAAGTTTTAAAAATGTTTGAATAGGAGAATTTTAATTATGAATATAAAGATTGATCAAGTAAAAATATTTGTAACGGTTCCTTTAAAAAATGTGGATGATGTTAGAAATGCTATATGCAAAGCTGGTGCTGGAATTATTGGCAATTATTCTTTCTGTTCAACTTCTACAAAATCAATTGGTACTTTTTTACCTAATGATAATGCAAATCCCTATATCGGAACTAATAATCAATTAGAATTTGTGGAAGAAGAAAAATTAGAGGTTGTGTGTGATATTAAATTGGTAAAAAAAGTAATATCAGAACTTAGAAAAGTTCATCCCTATGAAGAACCTGCTATAGATATTATTCCTTTGATTGATGAGAATGACCTTCCTTAACATTTTATTTATTTTCGATAGAGAGGTGATATGATGTTACAACAAAAAAGTTATGATAATAGTCCTAGTTTGTATCTGATTCCAACACCAGTTGGAAATATGGAAGATATTACATTACGTAGTATTAATACTTTGAAAATGGTCGATTTATTACTTTGTGAAGATACTAGAGTTACTTCTGAATTATTACAGAAATTAAATATTAAGAAAAAACTTATTCATTCTGATGATCATAATGAAGATAGTTTGAAAGAAATGGTACTTGCCAAACTACAAGAAGGACTGAATATTGGTCTTGTTACGGATCGAGGTACTCCTATTATTAGTGATCCTGGGTATAAAATAGTAGAATATGTTAGTAAAAATGGATTTCATGTTATTAGTTTACCTGGTCCTACTGCTTTTGTTCCCGCTTTAACAGCTTCTGGAATTTATCCAGCACCATTTTTATTTTATGGATTTTTAAATAGTAAAGAATCTAAACGAAAGAAGGAACTTGAAAATTTAAAAAAATTACCTTATACTATCATTTTATATGAAGCACCTCATCGAATTACAGCTATGCTTCAATCCTTATTGCAAGTATTTGGTAATCGAAGAATTGCTTTATGTAGAGAAATTAGTAAAAAATACGAAGAAATTCTTCGTGGAACAACGGAAGAAATATTAGCAGTTTCTGATACCTTAAAAGGAGAAATGGTTGTTGTAGTAGAAGGAAATTTAGAGCAGGAAGACTATTCTAGTATGACTATTTTAGAACATATTGAACTTTATTTAGAAGATGGTCTTTCTGAGAAAGAAGCTATCAAAAAAGTAGCGATAGAAAGAAATCTTCCAAAATCAGTTGTTTATAAAGAATATCATATGGATCGATAAAATTATTTCCCGGGAAATAATTTTTATATGAAAAGTGTAGGTGACTAACTATTAGAAGTCAAGAGATTTTTGATAGAAAGTTATAAATTGGAAAGAAACCCACGCCAAAAAGATTTCACAAAAGTGAAATTTTGAAAAATTGAGGAATCAATTATTTCAATAAAGACGGATCAAAATCCATGTTGTTTTTCTCAATAGAGTAAATAACTCTAATGAGTTTTTTACAAACATGAGATAAAGCAACACGATGACATTTACCTTCAGAACGTTTCTTAAGGTAATAGTCATAAAAAGTTGGTGAATATCTTAAAATGGACATTGCAGTATTCATAATAGAATATCTAAGATGACCAGAACCATGTTTAACCATCTTGCCATTAGATTGTAATGTGCCAGATTCTATAATACTAGGTTCAAGACCAGCAAAAGCTAACATTTTATTTGGACTAGAGAAATTAGAAATATCTCCATATTCAGATAAAATAGAAGCAGCAGATATTTCACCTAATCCCGGAATGGATAACATTTTAGGATTTAGTTCTTTGATAATTGTTGAAATTTGTTTATCTATTGGATCAATTTTATCATTAAAGTTGTGAATAAGAGAAACATAGGTAGAAATGAGTAAATCAGAATTATTATCATGATAACCAACCGAATTTTTAGCAAGTTCTTTTAACTTAGCAAATTTGGTATAAGAAAATTTACCATGAGAAATTTTTCTTAAAGAATCATAATCTTTCATTAAAGCAATATGAGAATTATTCTTATACTTATCTAAAATAAATAAAAGAGTATCAGAAATTATATTGTTAAAAAAAGGTTTTAATTCAGGAAAAGACTTATCTAATTCATTCGTTAATAGAACTTGAAATTTACTTCTTTCTTTAATTAATTGTTCTCTACTTCTACATAGTGACTTTAATGTATAAATGTTGTATAATAAATGCGAATTTGGTTTGTAAGGAACGGACAAGAGATAACTAGCCACAGTAAGACTGTCTGCTTTATCTGTTTTAGTCCTACGTAAGCTGCGAGCTTTTAAAAACTGATGAATGACAAGAGGATTCATTTTCATAAATGAATAACCTTGATCAATCAAAAACAATTCCAAATTCAAAGAATAATGTCCAGTTGCTTCAAAAGCAATTCGGACATCGGATTTATTATAGGGTTTCAATTGGTCCAAGAAATATTGAAATCCTTTTTTGTTGTTTTCAAAAGATGAATTTTCAACAATTACTTCACCTGCATTTGAGATAATACAGAAATCGTGTTTGTACTTTGATATATCAATACCAACAAAATATATCAATTATAAGCACCTCCTTAATTAGTTTTTTGCACTGATAAGTTTGCCACAAAGTTTCTAATCATGTAATCACGTAATTTAATAAAACATCGATTAGTAAAAGAACTAACGTGTTAACTAACTAATTAACAATTAAATTAAAAATCTGTGGTTTGAGTCACCTTCAACCAGTCCATAAAATTGGCTGTAATAAAATAGGAACAAATCCACAGTGCAATTTTTATTATACATCTAGATGTATAATAAAAAAATATAAATAGAAAGGGATCAATCAATAAGAAATTAATTGATATTTCTATAAGATTGATTATACGTGATAAGATGAAACTCATTGTTGGTTTGGGTAATCCAGGAAAAGAATATGAAAATACAAGACATAATATTGGATTTCAAACACTGGATTTATTTGCGGAAAAATTAGGTGTTTCTATTTCTAAATCTAAATTTAATGGACTTTATACAGAAGTTTCTATTTTTTCCGAAAAAGTTATTTTATTGAAACCTCAATCTTATATTAATTTAAGTGGAGAAGTAATTCGTAAATTTATGGATTTTTATCAAATTCCTATCGAAAATATTTTAATTATTCATGATGATTTAGATTTACCAGTAGGAATTTATAAAATTAAACAAAAGGGTTCTAGTGGGGGACATAATGGATTAAAAAATATAGAACTTCATTTGAAAACACAAGAGTATAAAAGAATTAAAATTGGGATTTCTAATAATAAAGAGATGGATACCAAAGATTATGTTTTAGGAAAGTTATCTGTTTCTGAACAAAAACAATTGCGAGAAGTACAAAATACGGTTTTAGATATATTAGATGATTATTTTCAACTTTCCTTTTTAGAATTAATGTCAAAATATAATCATAATAGGTGATAGAATGAATTTTTTTGAACAGAAAATACCGACTAAAAATATTTCTCATATTGGTTTATCTGGTTTAACAGATGAGCTTTTTTGTCGTTATATTCATCAAGTATATTTAGACAATTCTAAATCCATTTTATTAGTTACATCTAGTTTGTTTGAAGCAAATCAGCTTTATAATGAGCTTTTGAATTTACAAGAAAATGTTTATCTATTTCCTATGGATGATTTTTTAACTAGTGAAGCTATTGCTGTAAGTCCTGATTTAAAGGTAAATCGATTGGAAACTCTTCATTCTCTTATCGAAAATAAGCAAAGTATTGTGGTAACCAATCTTATGGGATATTTGAGATTTTTACCTTCTTGTTCTGTTTATCAAAAAAGCATCCAAACCATTTCTGTCAATCAGGATTATGATCAAATGGAATTGGCCCGTTATTTGAGTCAAATAGGATATGAAAGAGAATCTATTGTTACGAAAACGGGTGAATATTCTGTTCGTGGATTTATTGTGGATGTTTTTCCAATAGGAGAAGATCATCCTGTTCGTTTTGAATTTTTTGGCGATACGATTGAATCGATTCGCTTCTTTGATGAAGATACCCAAAAATCTATTCATCCTATTCCTTCTATTACGTTATATCCTTATCATGAGTTTTTAATTGATAGTTCCGAAGAAATACCGGAAATGAAGCAAAAATATTTGAAAAATTATACCAAAGTAGTTTCCATTTTAGATTATTTAAAAGAACCCATTGTTTTTTATAAGGATATATCACAGTTAGAAGTAAGTTATCAGAATATTATGCAAGAAGTTTTAGAATATCATCAAGAAAAAGATCGTGATTTTGAAGGGGATTATATGTTTGATTTTCATGCTTTAAATCCTCATTCTTTAAATCATTATTTAACTGTTGATAATCTTCTTTCTGATTCTTCTATTCAGATGTATAATTTAGAAGCAAAAGAAATTTCTTGTTTTCATGAAAATATTGAAGCTATTAATCATTTTTTACAAGAACAATTATATCTTAATAAGATGATTTTAATTTATTTAAAAGAAATTCAAGTGAAAAATTTTACTAAAGTATTAGTTTCTCCTTATGTCATTACGGATGAAGAACATTTAGAAAAAGGAAGAATTAATATTATTTTGAAAACTATGAATAAAGGTTTTCTTTATCAAGATTATGTGGTACTTACTGATAAAGAGTTATTTCATTATCAAATTCATCATAAAAAATATAAAACAAAATTTAAATATACTTCTAAGATTAAAGATTTAAATAAATTAGAAATTGGAGATTATGTTGTTCATGCAGTTAATGGAATTGGGATTTATCAAGGAATTAAAACTTTAACTTATGGAAATCTTATCAAAGATTATATTGAGATTCATTACGCAGGAAATGACAAATTATATATTCCCGTTGAAAAAATTGATTTGATTAGTAAGTATTCTGGAAATGAAGGAGTTGTTCCTAAAATTAATAAGTTAGGTGGTTCTGATTGGAATAAGGTAAAAGCTAGAGTTAAAAGTAAGATTCATGATATTGCTGGTCAGTTATTACATCTTTATGCGGAAAGAGAAATGAAAGAAGGGTTTGCTTTTTCTAAAGATTCTGTTTTACAACAACAATTTGAAAATGCTTTTGAATATACGGAAACCAAAGATCAATTAATTGCAGCTAACCAAATTAAAGAAGAAATGGAATCAAATCATCCCATGGATCGTCTTTTATGTGGCGATGTTGGTTATGGGAAGACAGAAGTTGCTTTTCGTGCTGTGTTTAAGGCAGTCATGGATTCTAAACAAGTTTTATACTTGTGTCCAACTACTATCTTATCAAATCAACAATATCAAAATGCTTTAGTCAGGTTTCGTGATTTTCCGGTTCATATTGGATTATTAAATAGATTCACAACTCCAAAAGAAAAAAATAGAATTTTAGAAGGATTAAAAGACGGAACAATGGATTTTGTGATAGGAACGCATCGACTTCTTAGTAATGATATTCAACCAAAAGATTTAGGATTATTAATTATTGATGAGGAACAAAGATTTGGTGTTACGCATAAAGAGAAAATCAAACAATATAAAAGTAATATTGATGTTCTTACTTTAACTGCAACACCAATTCCTAGAACTTTACAGATGTCTATGGTTGGTATTCGAAGTTTATCTTTAATTGAGACTCCGCCTGTTGATCGTTATCCTGTTCAGACTTATGTGATTGAAGAAAATAAACAAATTATAAAGGATGCTATTTATAAAGAGATTTCTAGAAATGGACAAGTATTTTTACTTTATAATCGGGTAGAAAGTATCGAAAGAAAAGTATTAGAAATTCAAAGCTTAGTACCAGAAGCAAGAATTGTTTATGCTCATGGACAACTTTCTAAAGAGGAATTAGAGAGCAGAATGGATGCTTTTATTCATCAAGAATATGATGTTTTAATCTGTACTACGATTATTGAAACTGGTATTGATATTCCTAATGTAAATACTTTAATTATTTTAGATGCGGATCGATTTGGTTTAAGTCAGTTATATCAAATTCGTGGAAGAGTAGGACGTAGTAATAAAATTGCTTATGCTTATTTTATGTATCATCCCTCTAAAATTCTAACAGAGTCTGCTGTAAAAAGGTTAAATGCCATTAAAGATTTTACAGAACTTGGTAGTGGTTTTTCAATTGCTACTAGAGATTTATCTATTCGTGGGGCAGGAGATATCTTAGGAAGTGAGCAGGCTGGATTTATTGATAATGTTGGAATTGACTTATATTTAAAAATGTTACAGGATGAAATTAGTCGCTTAAAAGGAATAGAAGTAAAAGAAGATACATTAGTGAATGAAAAACCTCTTTTAAATGTTTCTACTCATATTTCTAATAATTATACAGAAGATGAAAATTTAAAAATTTCTATTCATAAAGAGATTAATACGATTGATTCTTTTGCTAAATTACGGGAAGTAAAATCAGATTTAGAGGATCGTTTTGGTACATTAGATGAAAGTGTTATTATTTATATGTATCAAGAATGGTTTGAAAAAATGGCTAAAGAATTAGAAATCGAAAAAGTAAATCTTACTAGAAATTCTTTAGAATTGGTTTTTAGTAAAGAAATTACAAAAAAAATTGATGGAGAAAAATTATTTACGGATGCTTTCCACATTACTCCCATGTTTCGCTTTAAAATGGTAGCAGATCAACTTATTATCATTTTAGATACTATCAAGTTAGAAAAACATTATGTTTATTATTTAGTGGAATTACTCCAAAAAATTGAATTAAAAAATAACTAGAGTTCGTACTAGTTATTTTTTTGGATATGGCTTTTTTTGATTCGTTCTTCCTATTATATAGTCAACTGAAGTATTATAGAATGTAGCCAATTTATCTAATCTGTCTATTGGCATTAATCTTATTCCTAATTCATATTCGCTGTATGCTTGTTGAGTTGTATTTAATAATTTCGCAATATCTTTTTGATATAAATCATGGTCTTCTCTTAAATCTTTTAATCGTTGAATATCCATTTATTATCACACTCTTAATTTTATTTTACATACATTAAATTTTGTGTATTGATTATACATAATATTTTATGTATAATGATATTATGATATTCATCGTATATCAGTATTTTATGAAGTGGTGATTGATATGAAAAAAATATGGATATTTGTTCTTTTATTGATTGGAGTAGTTGTTTTAGGAATTGCTACCAGTTATGCGATGTTTATGATTCATATTACCAAAGACACAGAATTTAAAGTAGTAGTAGGAAATTTAGAGTTGTCTATTACTCCTTCTGATACCGAAGATAAAATTATCATGGATCAATTGGTACCAACACGAGATGAGGATGCTTTAAAAGAAGATGGTTATACATTCACCATTACTAATACTGGTACTATAGATAGTTATTATACTCTTTATTTAGATGATATTATGTTAGATTCTGAGAAAGAGAGATTGAAAGATAGTTGGATTCGGATGAATTTATATAATCATCAATCAGAGATTAGTAATACAAAATATATGAGTGATTTTCTTCCTGAAAACGAAAAAAAATTGGATCATGGAATTTTAAAAAAGGGAGAAAGTATTACTTATACATTAAGATTATGGTTAGCATATGAAGTAGGAAACGAAGCACAGGATAAGTATTATGCTACTCAGATAAGGGTAGTTGGTGAACAGAAAAATTCAGTAGAATTACCATATGATGTTACACTGAATTTGCAAGAAGACAATTATCTTCCTAATTATACTGCGAATGGTACTGCTTATTTTCAGGATATTGTAATTACGGAAAGTGATAAGCTTATATTCTGTAATAATGGGGCTATTCCTAAAGAAAGTGATAATGGTGGAATTGAAGTTGGGAATGTTATTTCTGATACTTCCTGTAAAATTTTAGATTCTTTTCAAAAAATGGTAAATAGTATAGATGATAGTAAAAATCATATTTTATTATTAAATGATATCGAAGAAAAACCTACAGAGGTTATTCAAGTTCGTAATAAAAATTTTGTTTTAGATTTAAATGGAAAAGTAATAATTTTTCGTCCACAGCATACTTTAGATCGAATCATTCATTATTTTGATTCAGAAATCTTATTAGAAAGTAGTAAAGATTCTGGAGGGATGATTTTGGATGTAGGCAACTCTAAATTGTTTACTGCATTTATGAGAATTCAACCTATTAATAGCCAAAAAAAATTTCAAATTAAGAGTGGGTATTATTTTTCTAATACAGCTAGTACATATCATGGAGTTATTGAAGCTAGTGGTGCTAATTCAAAACCAGGTACTACTGTTATTGTTAATATTGATGGTGAAGTAGCTGATGCATGTACTAGTGATATTCATGATTATCACACTGGGTTATGTATTTATGGATTAAACACATGTGCTTTAAAGAATAATGGTTCAGCTATCAATAATACTTTTAATATTAAAGGTGGAACTTTTTATGGAGGAAGCTTTGCTTATTTAACCGATGCTTCTGGAGGTAGTACTAATATATATGGAGGAAATTTTTATTCTAATAATTTTTCTATTGGGACTACTACTGATGATAAGCAAACACAAATTAACATTTGTGGTGGAAATTTTTATGCACCAACTGATTTAAATTTAGATTCTAATACTATTCAAGTTCATTATCAAAATAATAATAGAATTCATTGGTATCATCCGATGTCTCCTACTGTACTAGGAAAATATCCTGAAAATGTAATTTTAGATGAGGCAATGAATTGTGACACTTTTCAACAATAAAAAATAGCTGGTTTCCTAGCTATTTTTTTTGATATAAATAATAAGTTCTCATATTTTGTTCATATTCTTGTTTTTGTGTTAAAACTAACTGATAGTTTTTTTCTAACTGATTTCTATCTGCTTTACTAATTTTATTACTTGTTATCACGTAATCTGTTACTTTTTCTTTTACGTATCTTCGTTGTTCATCCATATTATCCGGATATAGGCTATAATTAATATTATTTTTTTGAAAGTAATATACCGTAGGAATGGTGTTGGTTGAAAAATAAAATCCACTATCTAAACATCCAAAATTTAAAATTGTTTTTCCTTTTTCTATTTCTTTTAGAAAACTAAATTGTGCATAATCTTCTTTTTTCTTTGATAAATAAGAAGTATTTGGTGAGTGATAATAGGCAATTGTTAAAGTTAGTGGTATTCCTATGATAGTTAAAAGGATGATCCCTTTTTCTATTCTTTTTTTGATATCTATTTTTAAAATAAATTTTGTTATCCAGATTAATCCAAAAATCATAAATGGTTGCATTGGAAGTGAGTAATATCTATAGTTGGTACCTCCAATAAAGATGAAGATTAATAAAAGTAAAGTTGATAGTAATAAATAAAAATTGTTGCTTTTTTCTTTGAAAAAGGTTTTTGTCTTTATCGATAAAAGCATAGGAATTATAATTAATAATAGATATTGATAATATTTTTTTAAGACTCCTATTATGGTTCGGATACAGGATGTTATTTTTTCTATTATAGTAGAATCTTTGGCATAACTTTTCATATTAAATAGGAAATAAACATCTATTAATTTCGATAATCCATTGTGTAGGAAAAAGAAAAGGATTATTGGGATTGTGACAATGAAAAATCCTAGTAAAAACATTCCTATTTTTTCTAATAAATCTTTTCCTTTTTGCTTTTTTCCTTCTCTGATTAAGACAACTAGACAAAATCCAATTGAAAAACCTATTAAAGTGTATTTCATCCAGAAGATAATTCCTGTTAAAATACCAACTAGTAAAGTTTGCTTGTTAGAAATTTGATTGGTTTTTAAATACATTAAAAAATAATAAACTGTCATAATTAAAAACGGAAAAGTAAATTCTTCACAACTACCTCCATGGGTAAAAGAGCGAGAGGATAATATAAGACAGGCAAGAATTGGTATGAGTAAATAACTGAATTTTTCTTCTAAATATAAATGTATTATTTTTTCGATATAATAAAAGAAACAGGTTAAAGAGATTACTTCTAATATAAAAACCCCGAAAAAGGAATGATTGGAAATCAATGCTGCGATTGCATAAATTAGGTAAAGGAGAGGACCTTTTTGTTCAAATAAATCTAGATAAGGAATTTTTCCCACTAACATCGATTTTCCTACTGTAAAAAAGGCATTTACATCGTACCAATCATTCATTTTATAAAATGGTGAATTTTTAGAAAGAATACATAAAAATAAGATAGAAATTCCTAAACAATATAAAAATATTTTTCTTTTCATTTTGTTACCACCAATTTCATTATAGCATTTCTTAGAAGGCTGTCACTAAACTTTTGGTTGAATTTGATTTTCTTTTTTCAATTTGACTATTTTGGGAGAAACTGTTATGATTAATTTAAGAATAAAAGGATGATTTACATGGAAAAAGATTTAAAAGAAATGTTTCGGGAGAAAAATCGAATGATTTTACTTTCGAATTTAAAATATGATTTAGAAAAAAATATTCATAGTTTATTGGATACTATTACGAATATTTTTCATTTAGAATTTGAAACAGCCATTAAAAACAGTCAAGCAATTTGTTTGGATTCAGAAATCGAGAATAGTAAAATGTTTTTAGCAAAAACAATACATCAAATGCAAAAGAAAAGCTTTCAAAAGGTACAGAAATTATTAGAAAAAAAGAAAAATGCCTTAGAACAATTAATTGATCATTTAGAATTTTCAGAAGAGTGTTTGAATGATTACTATCAACAAGTTTTTCAGACCACAAAAGATTTTCAAGAAGCTTTTCAGAAACATATTTTGAATGATATCCAAAATAAAAATTTAGATCACTTTCATCAATTTGTATCTCAAAATGTAGAAAAAGATAAAGAAGAATTAACGATTCTTCGTATTACCGATTATATTAATAATCGCTTGTATGGAAAGTTAGAAACAAAAATTCATATGGAGCTGATGTTACGAGATAATAATTTAATTAATAAAGCAAAAGAAAGTTATCTTCGATATCAAGAAATTTCATCTAGGACAACCGATTGTTAGGATTTTAAAATTCTAACTTTTTTTGTATAAATTTTTTTATTCTTTCTAACACTAATGATAGAAAGAAGGTATCTATGAAAGCAACAGGAGTTGTTAGAAGAATTGATAATTTAGGTCGTATCGTTATTCCCAAAGAAATTCGTAAAACTTTTAAAATTATGGAAGGAGATAGTTTAGAATTTTTTGTAGATGAGAGTGGAATTATTTTAAGAAAATATGATATTTTAGATCATTTATTAGAAGTATCTAAAAATTTAGTGGATTTAGTCTATCAAATTTATGGAAAGCATATCTTTATTACAGATAAGGAAAAAGTGATTGCTTCTTCTAAAGAATATCGCAGTGCCTATTTAAACCAATACTTATCTAGTAATATCAAAGATAAAATAGAGAAAAGAGAAGAATATCTTATCTCCGAAAAATTTTCTATTATTGTAGGTCAAGCTGTTTCTTCTTGTTTTTTGGTTCCTATTTTAGTAGATAGTGATGTATTAGGAAGTGTTATTTTGGTACAGGATGATATTACGAAAGAAGATCAAAAGCTCATTAGACTGATTGCTTCTGTTTTTATTAAAAATATTGAATCATAAGAAAATCTATGCTATAATTTAACTCATAAAAGTTTTGAAGGAAAGAGTTATTGGAAATCTATTTCAGAGAGTCTCGTTTGGTGAAAGGAGATATAGAGGAACAATAATAAATGGTTCTGGAGCTAATAAATATTTATTCGTTTCTCGCGTTAAGAGTTTAAGTGTATAAGTGTTTACTTATAAAATAAGGTGGTACCGCGATTATTCGTCCTTATAGGAATAATCGTTTTTTTATGGAGGAATCTGATGGCAAGATATTTTGAAAAAATTAGTTTTGAACAGTTTCAAAAAGATGTAGTGGATGATCGAGAATTGTATGAAAGTTTTCCATTACCAAAGAGAAGTACGAAAGAAAGTGCTGGTTATGATTTTATCTCTCTTTTTGATTTTATCTTAAAACCAGGAGAGATGAGAAAGATTCCTTTGGGTGTTAAAATTCATATGAATCCGGGAGATGTTATGTTTTTATTGGTTCGTAGTAGTCAAGGGTTTCGATATAATGTACGGATGTGTAATCAAGTTGGTGTTTTTGAAGCTGATTACTGTGATAATCCAGATAATGAAGGACATGCTTGGGTGAAACTACAGAATCAAGGAGATCAAGATTATGTAGTACATTCTGGGGATAAAATATGTCAGGCTATATTTTTAAAATATCTTACTGTTGATTGTGAAGAAGAAATTTCAACAGTTAGGACAGGTGGAATTGGATCCACAGATAGAAAGGATAGGTAAAAATGGAAAAATTTTATATTTCAACAGCGATTGCTTATACTTCTGGAAAACCTCATATTGGAAATACTTATGAGATTGTGTTAGCAGATAGTATAGCTCGTTATAAAAGATTAAAAGGATTTGATGTTTATTTTCAAACAGGAACGGATGAGCATGGGGAAAAAATTCAAATCAAAGCAAATGAAAAAGGAGTTACTCCACAGGCTTATGTAGATGAAGTGGCAACAGAGATTCGAAGAATTTGGGATATTATGAATACCAGTTATAATCGTTTTGTTAGAACGACGGATAAAAATCATGAAAGAATTGTGCAAAAAATCTTTCAAAAAATGTATGAAAAGGGAGATATTTATTTAGGAAAATATGAAGGATTATATTGTACTCCTTGTGAATCTTTCTTTACGGAAAGCCAATTAGTAGATGGAAAATGTCCTGATTGTGGTAGAAATGTAGAACCAAAAAGCGAAGAAGCCTACTTTTTTCGATTATCTAAATATCAAGACCAGCTAATTGAATATATCAATTCTCATCCAGAATTTATTAAACCAGAATCTCGTAAAAATGAGATGATTCATAATTTTTTAGAACCAGGACTTCAAGATTTATGTGTTTCTCGTACTTCTTTTGATTGGGGAATCCCTGTTAGTTTTGATCCTAAGCATGTTGTTTATGTTTGGTTAGATGCTCTTACGAATTATATTACGAATATTGGATATGATCCAGATGGTAGTAGTGAAGAGTTTGAAAAATATTGGCCAGCAGATTTACATTTAATTGGAAAAGATATCATTCGTTTTCATACTATTTATTGGCCTTGTTTCTTAATGAGTTTGGATTTACCTCTTCCAAAACAAGTATTTGGTCATCCTTGGTTACTTGTTGGGGAAGGAAAAATGAGTAAATCGAAAGGAAATGTCATTTATGCCGATGATTTAGTAGAAGCTTTTGGAGTAGATAGTGTACGTTATTATGTCCTTCATGAAATTCCTTATGCGAATGATGGAACATTAACCTATGATTTGTTAATTGATCGCATTAATAGTGATTTAGCAAATGTATTAGGAAACTTGGTTAATCGTACTATTTCTATGGTTCATAAATATTTTCATGGTACTGTTTCTAATCAGAGAGTTTCTGAAAGCTATGATGATGAACTTATTTCTATGATAAATTCTTTAGAAGAAAAAATTGAAAAAAGAATGGATCAATTAGAGATTGGTGCTGCTTTAGATGAAATTTTTGAGGTTTTACGAAGAAGCAATAAATATATTGATGAAGCAACTCCTTGGGTACTTGCTAAAGAAGAAGAAAAGAAAAATCGATTAGAAACGGTTTTATACAATTTATTGGAATCTATTCGTGTGTGTGGAATTTTCTTAAGTCCTTTTTTACCAGAAACCAGTGAAAAAATTAAAAAACAATTAGGAAATGGAAGAGAAGAAAGAACCTATTTAGAAGATAATACTTATACTGTAGGAACTCCTGAAGCTTTATTTATGAGAATTGATAAGGAAAAGAAATTAGTAGAATTAGAAGAAAATTAGTAGTCCTTTTTTATATATTAGAAGATGGATGCTATCATTATATGGAGAGTTTCTTTATTTTTAAATTTGATTTTCCATAATTGACTTTTTATTCTATTTGAACTAGAATAAAATTATTCTTATAGGGGGTACTGGATATGTTAAGAAATGAAATTTTGAAATTAAAAACAGAAAAGGTTGAATGTGATTTGAATTCGCAATTTATTCTTCAAGAGAATGCAAAAATTATTTTTCAACAAGCAATATATTGTTTGCATTTGAGAGCTCTTCAGAATCAAAAGTTAGAATATTCTCAGCCTCTTTATCAAATTCCATTTATTCATGACAGAGGACATCATGAGATTTTGATGTTAAACGAAATATTGTCTTCTATGGCAATTTGTGAAGGAATTGATTTTATTTGGAAACCGTTTTGGATTTCTCAAAATAGTGATAGTTTTCTTTTTGAAATTAAAGATTATGAAGATTCTTATATGTTATATGAATTTAATAATTCTTCTAATGTATTTCTTCAATCTTCATATGATGCAGTGGAAAAGTATTTTTCTAAAGAAGCAGAGTTTTATACTAATTTGAAAGATAAAAATATTACTTTAGAAGAAATTCAAGATTTTACTTCTACTTTAGAAGAAACTCTCGATTTTGAGATTATAAAGGATGCATATTTTAATGCTTGCTACCGATTAGGTTATGAAGTACATTCTACTTATGAAAAATATGCAATTTATACTAACAATATGATATTTATGCAAAAAGTGCGTAATTGTACAGAGATTATGAGAAATATAAATATTCAGAGAAAAAAACAAGAAAGTAAAGGGAAAGTTAAGGTAATAAATAAATAAAAAGAAGTTTGAAATAGAACTTTTTTTTCGTCATATGTTTTTTATGGAGGTATATTATGCTAATCGACACACATTTGCATCTTGGGGATAATTTTGGTGTTAATCCAGATTTATATATTGAACATGCTTTAGATAAAAATATTCAAATTTTAATTGCCTCTTTTTGTGAAAAGGATGATTTATTTTTATCTACAAAATATGTGGAAAAATATGACTGTGTATATGCATCTGTTGGATATCATCCAGAAGTTGCTGACAAAATTGTGGATAAAGATTTTG
This sequence comes from uncultured Bacilli bacterium, assembly GCA_947632565.1. Classification (GTDB taxonomy): domain Bacteria; phylum Bacillota_I; class Bacilli_A; order RF39; family UBA660; genus Alloscybalousia. The sequence continues at coordinate 53,347 of CANRPT010000001.1, forward strand.
AAATTTTAGAAGAGCTTGTTCAAAAAAATAAAAAAATTGTTGCGATTGGAGAAATTGGTCTTGATTATTATTGGAATAAAGATAATAAAGAAAAGCAAAGAGAAGTTTTTCGAAGGCAGTTAGAACTTGCTGAAAAATTAGATCTTCCGGTCGTTATTCATAGTAGGAATTCTATCGGAGAAACTTATGAAATACTTTCTCAATATCATGTTCGTGGAGTAATTCACTGTTTCAGTGGAAGTTTAGAAATGGCAAAAAAATTCGTTGAGTTGGGATTTTTCTTAGGAATTGGTGGGGTATTAACTTTTAAAAATAGTAAACTTTTTCAAGTGGTTGAAAGAACTCCAATTTCTTCTATTGTGTTAGAAACGGATAGTCCATATTTAGCACCAGAACCTGTTCGTGGAAAAATGAATGAGTCTAGTAATCTGATTTATATCGCTCAAAAAATAGCTGAAATCAAAAATCAAACCTTTGAATCTGTTGCTTCCGGAACTACTCAAAATGCAATAAACTTATTTGACTTACCAGTTAAAATGTGATATATTCAATTTATAATAACCGAGGGTAAGTAGGTGTAGCTATGAAGAAAAAGGGGATTCGTCCGTTTTATAAAGCAATGGCTTATCGTTTTTTGTTTGTTGTTTGTCTTTTTAGTTTTCTAACTTTCATACTTTCTGGAAATATTCACCAAATAAATAGTGTTTCCAATATTAATGGTGTGAAATCAGTTCAAGCTATTCATATCATTACGGAATATGATAATCGCACTAAACCATTGAAAACAATGGAAGTAAGCACTATGGAAGAAGCTAGTATATATGGTCCTATTATGCCGATTTCTTTTACCGGGCAGATGACTGCTTATAATCCTATTTGTGTAGGGTGTACGGGAGAAGTTTACTGTCCTCCTAGACAAGATGTTACGAATGGCAATATTTACTATGAAGATGAGTCTTATGGTAATATTCGTATTTTAGCTGCGGACCCTAACATTCCTTGTGGAACGATTGTTAGTATTTCAAATCTTACTTTTTCTGAAGAACCAATTATTGGTATTGTATTAGATCGCGGTGGTGCAATTAAAGGAAATATTATGGATTTTTTAGTGTCTGAAACAGATGATATGGATATTATTGGAAGGCAAAGAGGTGTTCATTATGAATTACTTCGTTGGGGGTGGTAATTTGTGAATCCAAATGAAAAAGAGAAACAAGAAAATTATTTTTACCAAGACGGTTATTTAGAAGAAGTTTCTGAAGAAAAAAAATCTCATACGCGATTTTTTGTCTATTTCTTTCTTTTTACTATTTTTTTATTTTTTTGCGTATTTGGAATTACTTATTCTGTATATTATGGAGATAGTAGTGGAGGACATCAAGGTTTAGAAACAGAAAATATTCTATTTACCTATTCTGATGTCAATCAAGCTGGAAATGGTATTCAAATCAAAAATGCTTCTCCTATCCCTGATTCTATTGGAAAAACAATGGTAAAAACAGGAGAGTATTTTGATTTTTATATTACTGCTACTACCACCAAGAGTGATTTATTTTATCAAGTTTTGATTCGTAAGGATGAATTATCTACTTTAGCAGAATCTAATGTAAAAATGTATTTAACAGAATTAATGGGTGGTTTAGAGCAAGAAGTTGTGTTGAAAAAAGTGTCAGAATTAGAGCAAATTGAAATGAACGGTCAAAAGTATTATGTACTTGCCGAAAAAACATTATCAGGTCCTTTAAATAATCATTACGATAGTTATCGATTAAGAATGTGGATATCTGATGATGCAGTGAATTTTGAAAATAAAATATTTGCGGTTAAGGTTGATGTAAATGCTTATTCAGTAGAGGAGTGATTAGATGTATCGTTCTAAACTTAGCGTTTTAGCATTCATTTTATTATTTTTATCTATGATTTGTTTATTTTCTGGTATCAGTTATTCTATTTTTACTTATTTTGGAGAAGGACTAACAAATAATGTGATTGAAACTGGTAGAGTTGTATTTTCTTATTCTGATAGTAATGGTGGGGGTAATGGAATTCGTATTGAAGATGCTCTTCCTACTTTAGATGAACAAGGAAAGATTTTATCTAGTAGTAATGAATATTTTGATTTTAGTGTTACGGCTACCTCTGCTAATAGTGCTTTAACTTATGAGATTACAGTCTTAAAAGATCCTGATTCTACATTAGAGGAAGAATGGCTAAAAGTTTATTTGACTACTTTTGAAGGAAGTCAAGAAGTCCCTACTTCTTTAACTAATCGAAGTGGAGTAGTTGCTACCTATAATCAATTATCTGATACAAAAAATTCTTTATTAGAAGGGAAAACAATTTATTATGGGACTGTTGACTCTGGAGAAATAAATTATGGTAGAAAATTTCGATTAAGGATGTGGGTTAAAGTACCAGAACAACTTGATTTTGATTATAGTACGTTAGCAAATAAACAATTTTCTTTGAAAGTAAATGTAGCTGCTACTACGGTATTTTGAAAAATGTAAAGAAAAAGTTATGTTTTTCTTTTTTTATTTTACTTCTTTTTTTTTCTGTGTTATGATTAAATTATGATAAAGAATAGAATCGGGTGATAGAAGAGTGAACATCTTTAAAAAAGTTTTTCGGTTTTTGTCCTCGGTTTTATTCTATTCTCTCCTTGTTATTTTAGGAATAGCACTGCTTATGTTCTTTGCTTACTTTGTTGATCAAAAATTAGGACAACAAAAGGGAGAAAAAAGAAATCCTTTATTTGGCGCTTATATCATTATTAGTAATAGTATGATTCCTAATATAAATGTTTACGATGCTGTTTTAACAGTGCGTGTTCAAACAGAACAAATTCATGTAGATGATATTATTACCTTTTTATCCAAAGAGATTGAAACAAGAGGAACTCCTATTACTCATCGTGTGATTGGTATTGTTTACGATTCAGAAGATAATACGAAAGTATTAGGATATAGAACAAAAGGAGATCATAATAATACGGCAGATTTCGCTTTGATTCGACCAGAAGAAGTATTGGGAAAAGTTTATTTAAGAGTTCCTAAATTGGGATATATTCAGACTATTATGACGAAACCTATTGGTTGGATATTACTAGTTGTTATTCCATGTTTATGTATTATTATGAGTGATGTTCTGAAACTTATTCGTAAGAATAATTCGAAAAATCAAGACTCTTCTAGTAAACAAGATGTGCCAAAACAGAATTTCAACCAAGAAGTAATATCGATGTCTCCTGTTTCCGTATTAGAGAGTACGGAAGTAGAAGATTTAAAAAATATATCATTAAAAAATTTAGATAATGAAAATGAGACATCAGAAGGTATTACTGATGATATTCTATAAAAGGAGGAAAAAATATGGATATGAAATTTTTAAAGCAATATATTAAAATTATAAATTATGCTTTGATTGGTTTGGTATTTTCTTTTGCATCTTTTTATTTACTTTCTAACATGTATCATTATTTGGAAATTAGGAAGGATTTTGTTACTACTTTTGCTAATGAAGATTTGGTTTTAAAATATGAGGAAAAACTGCAATCTATTCGAACTAATATTAGTGATTTTGATGTGAATACTTATCAAGGAAATGTTCCAGCAAGTCAAATGACTATTATCGCTCATCAGTTGAATTCTTGTATTGATAATTTTCAAAATAAGACTTTTCAAAGTATGATGGATAAAAATCGTATTACTATTATTGACGTTTACAATTTAAGAGAGGCATATGATAACGATATTCTTGGAGATTGTATTGTCAATAATTTATTCTGGACCTCCGCTGTTGATCAACATCATTTGGAAAATACTATTTTAGCACAAGAAAAAGATTTGATTCAATTATATTATAATAATTTATTTTCTGAAACTTCTTATTTAAAGCAAGATTTATTAAATAATAGTAGTTATTATTATAATACAGCAATTGCTTCTTCTTCTGTCAAAAGTAATACAAGAGATGGATTTTATGAAGTAATGGGATCTTACAATAAAGCAGTTAATTTTGTAGAATATATTTCTAAATGGTTTCATGACGAAGTAAGTATTCAAGAAGAAAATATTACTGGGGGTGTAGAAGAAAATGAATAAAATTATAAATTTAATATTCTGTTATCTTAAAGTTTTATTACTTTTGATTTGCTTTGTATTTAGTTTCTTTATCATTATTAACATGTATCGTAGATTAGAAAAGAATGTAGTTGATGCTGTTTTTAACTTTATTCCTTATGTTGTTTTATTTCTATTATTTTCTGTCAATATTGTATTAAAACAAAAGTCAGTTAATGAAAATATGTTTTATAATATTACTTGTTGTTTTGTGTTTGGAATGTTATTATTTACAATTTATAGAACATTCTTTGATCGAAATATGGTTGCATTAATCCGTTTAGGGTATAACATTAATTTTAATTATTTTGCAGATATTATTGCGCCAATGAGAGCAATGCTTTATATGTTATCTGTTTCTAATGTTTTATTCATGATTGATGGAATCAATTTAAAAATGAAGAAAAAAGAAGTTTCTGTTATAGAAGAAGTTCCCAAAAAAGAGGAGAAAGAAGCAATTGTTTTAACCACAAATGAAATTGGTATTTAAGAGGGGAACCTCTTTTTCTTTTTGCTTTTTGTTTTGTGATATGTTATAGTTGATACAAGGTGATATCTATGCAGAAAGATTTTTTTCATTTTAAAAAAAAGTTTGGACAGAATTTTCTAAAAGATGAATCCATTCCTAGAAAAATAGTAGAACATGCATCTATTTTGGAAGATAGCTTAGTAATTGAAGTAGGTCCTGGATCTGGGGCTCTAACCAAAATTCTTGTTCAAAATGCAAAGCAAGTTTTATGTTATGAAATTGATACAGAATTAGAAGATGTATTAGCACAACAATTCATTGGTTATGATAATATTTCTATTATTTATGATGATTTTTTAAAAAGAGATGTTAAAGAAGATTTAACAAGATATTCTTATTCTCATCTTTATTTGATTGCTAATTTACCATATTACATTACTACTCCTATTATTACGAAAGTAATAGAAGATGCCATTCCAGTTGAAAAAATGGTTGTCATGGTACAAAAAGAAGTAGCTTATCGTTTTAGTGCTAAGCCAGGATCAAAAGATTATTCTTCTATTACTGTTTTTTTAAATTATTATTATGATATCAAAAATGAATTTGAGGTTAGTAGAAACTGTTTTATTCCAAAACCTAATGTGGATAGTATGGTTGTTTCTTTTACTAGAAAAAAAGAATTATTATCTGTTCATAATTTACCTTTGTTTTTTCAACTTGTAAGAGACAGTTTTCGGTATAAAAGAAAGATGCTTCGTAATAATTTAAAAAATTATGATTTAGAAAAAGTATCTCAGGTATTAGAAAGATATCATTTAGATCTTAAGGTTAGAGCAGAAGAATTATCGTTAGAAGTTTTTGTTGCTATTAGCAACTCTCTTTTTTCTTAAAATTAGCATAATTTTGATTCTAAAAAGCATATATTTCACTGATAGGGGTGATATGATGCTTTTTCGTGTTGGGGATATAGTTACACGAAATTCTTATCAAAATGATACTTTTTTTGTAATTACAGATATTGATGGGAATGTTGCCTATTTAAAGGGAATCAATTTAAGACTTTTTGCAGATAGTGATTTATCAGATTTAGTGAAGGTGGAAGAAAAAAATGTCATTGATGATGATCGAGTTACCAGTAATCTAACAGAGCAACTCAATTTAGATCGAAATGAATATTTTTACTTACCTGGAAAGATTCTACATATCGATGGGGATGAAGATTATTTAAGTCGATGTATGAATTTTTATAAGAAATTAAGTATAATGGCTTATGGCTTATGTTTAAAGGAAGAAGATATTAAAACAGAAATTGAAAGCTATTTAAAAAAATTAAATCCTGATATTGTGGTAATTACTGGTCATGATGCTTATTATCGTAGAAAGGGTAGTCAAGATAATATTCAGAATTATAAAAATACGAGTAATTTTATCGATGCTGTGAAAGTTGCTCGTAGTTTTGAAAAAAATCAAGATAAATTAATTATTATTGCTGGTGCTTGTCAAAGTAATTATGAAGAGTTAATTAAGGCTGGTTCTACTTTTGCTTCTAGCCCAAAACGAATTAATATTCATGCTTTGGATCCTGCTATTATTGCATCTTACTTAGCATTATATGACCGAAATAAAACAGTTGACTTATTAGATGTACTTGCCAAAACAAAGTCTGGAGCTGATGGAATTGGTGGCGTGATGACAAAAGGGTGTATGTTTGTGGGGTATCCAAGATGAATATTGAAAAAGTACGCGCCAAAATTAAATCTTATCAAGGTCAAACCTTACAGTTTCGCTTTAATGGAAGTAGAAATCAAGTAGAAGAATTTTCTGCTACAATTATTGATACTTATCCATCTATTTTTATTGTTCGGGTAGCAGATAGTGAGCAGGTAAAGTCTTTTAGTTATAGTGATGTTTTAATTCATAAGTTAATTTTTACAAATGTTTCGTAAACTTTATGTAAAAATGTTGCATTTTTTGATAAAGTATTATATGATTATATTGTAAAGTAATTACTTAGGAGGAGGATTTACATGAAGATTACATCAGTTAATGTACGCAAAATTAATAAGGAAGGTTCTAGAATGAAAGGAATTGCATCTGTTTTATTAGATGACAGTTTTGCAGTTCATGATATTAGAATCATCGAAGGAGAAAAGGGATTATTTATCGCTATGCCTAGTAAGAAAACACCTACTGGGGATTATAGAGATATTGCACATCCTATTAATCCAGAAGTTCGTTCTATGTTTGAAGAAGCTATTCTAAAAGCATATGATGAAGCTGAAGATGTTGTTACATCAGAAGAAGAATAAAATTTCAAAGGCTACCAAAATGGTGGCTTTTTTCTTTTCTAAAAAAGGAGTTTATGTTAGAATATAAGAAGAGAGTAGGGATAGAATGAAAGGTTATGAAGGAGAGAGTTTTCTAAATCGTATTTATCAAGATTTACATTTATCAGAAGAAGTTATGCATACAGCAAGTAAAAGTGATCAAAAAGAAGAAAAAGTAAGAAAATATTTAGAACGATTAGAAAGAGTAGAAGAACTAGCTAAAAATAGGAAACCTCATGGATTTGAATTATTCAAAGAATTATTCTATCAAAAGTATGTGATAAAACCAGAAAATATTCCTGACTCATATTTTGAACATCAAAAGAAGATGGCATTAGAAAGAGGATATGGTCATGTAGATTATACAGAAGAACAGAAAGAACAGATGAAAGAGACCATCATTCAAGATCAAAAGAAATCTTTAGATCAATGGTTAGAATACTTCATAGAAAATGATGCTAAGTATCCTGAATGGTTTAAATATTATGCATTTCAAGGAATGGTAAAACTAGGAAGTTATAATAAAGAAACCAGAAAATTTAATAAAAGAACAGAATCAACAACGAATATCTTTGTAGATTTAAATTATGAAGCTTTAGCATTAGTATATGATTCATTAAGTAAATTTATAGAAGGAAAAGAGATAGAAGAAGAGTTATTAAAGAAATTATTAGAAGGTGGAAGCTTTTCAAAATTATATTCTTATATGATACAAAAAATAGATTCAGTAAAGAAAGATAGTATCGATAGTAAAGAAGGTATTTGGATCAAGTATCCAAAAGGAAGTAATCCCGAAGAGTTAGTTCAAAGTATAGAAGGAAGAGGAACAGGTTGGTGTAGTGCAGGATTAGAAACAGCGAGGGTGCAACTACAGGAAGGAGACTTTTATATTTATTATACGAAAGATAGTGATGGAGAATATAAACAACCAAGAATAGCTATTCGAATGGAAGATGATCGTATTGGAGAAATCAGAGGAATAGCAGCCAATCAGAATTTAGAATCTGAGATGGAAGAAGTAGTAAAAGAAAAATTAAAAGAGTTTCCAGATCGAGAAAGATATTATAAAAAAGTAGAAGATATGGAAAAGTTAACGAAGATATATGAAGAATATCGAGTAAGAGAGTTAGATAATGAAGAGTTAAGATTTCTATATCAGATTGATCATCAGATATTAGGATTTGGATATCGAGAAGATCCAAGAATAAAAGAAATAATAGGAAATAGAAATTATCAAGAAGATTTATCGAAAATATTTGGATGTAAAAAAGAAGAAGTAAGTAATGATATACGGGATATTTTATTTAGAAAGAAAATTGTATGTTTTTATGGCAATTTGGATTTAAGAAATGCTATAAATAATAGGACTATTCAATCGTATAAAGATTTCAAATTACCAGAATATGTTATAGGAGATTTAAGATTATCAACTTTAACCAATCTTAATGGAATTCAATTACCTAGAATAGTAAGTGGATATTTAGATTTAAGTGGTTTAGAAAGTGCTAAAGGTTTAGTTTTACCAGAAAAAGTAAATGGAGATTTAGATTTAAGTGGTCTAGAAAATGCTGAAGGTTTAGTTTTACCAGAAGTAGTAAATGGAGGTTTAGATTTAAACGGTTTAAAAAATGCTGAAGGCTTAAATTTACCAGAAACATTAAATGGAGGTTTAGATTTAAGCGGTTTAGTAAGTGCTGAAGGCTTAAATTTACCGGAAACATTAAATGGAGGTTTAGATTTAAGCGGTTTAGTAAGTGCTGAAGGCTTAAATTTACCGGAAACATTAAATGGAGGTTTAGATTTAATCAGTTTAAAAAATGCTGAAGGTTTAGTATTACCAAAAATAGTAAATGGAGATTTATATTTAAGCGGTTTAAAAAATGCTGAAGGCTTAAATTTACCGGAAACAATAAATGGAAGTTTAGATTTAATCAGTTTAAAAAATGCTGAAGGTTTAGTATTACCAAAAATAGTAAATGGAGATTTATATTTAAACGTTTTAAAAAATGCTGAAGGCTTAAATTTACCGGAAACAATAAATGGAAGTTTATATTTAAGCGGTTTAAAAAATGCTGAAGGCTTGAATTTACCGGAAACAATAAATGGAGATTTAATTTTAGATGGTTTAGAAAATGCTGAAGGCTTAAATTTACCAGAAACAATAAATGGAAGTTTATATTTAAACGGTTTAAAAAATGCTGAAGGTTTAGTATTACCAAAAATAGTAAATGGAGATTTATATTTAAGCGGTTTAAAAAATGCTGAAGGCTTAAATTTACCGGAAACAATAAATGGAGATTTAGATTTAAAAGGTTTAGTAAATGCTGAAGGCTTAAAATTACCGGAAACAATAAATGGAGATTTAGATTTAAAAGGTTTAGAAAATGCTGAAGGCTTGATTGTACCAAAAGGTTTTTCTTATTCTAAAGTTTCTTCTCCTTATTTCACTATACAAGATTTGATTAATAAATCATTAGAACAGAAGAATGAAAAAGGAAAAACAAAGAAAAAGACGAAGCAAGAAGGATTTACTAAAGTAGGTATTCTCATTTTGGTGAATCTTTTGGTTAGTATTGGTATTATTGTATTAGGTGTTATCTTAATGAATTAAATCAGATTATTTTAATCTTTCATATTTTAAAAACTTGTTCATATATTTTATTAGGAGGCAATATTATGGACAAGGATCAAGCAATTAGTAATTATAATCATAGTATTAATATTTTAGAACGAAAAAATATTCTAGTAACTGGTGTAAAAAAAATAGAAAGCTTTGATGATGAAGAATTTTTAATGGAAACAGTAATGGGATTTTTAGTATTAAAGGGTGAAAATTTAGAATTATTAAAACTGGATACATTGCAGGGAAATGTTTCTATTAAAGGACTGTTAAAATCTTTTGCTTATGTAGATGAAGTTAGTAAGAAAGAAAAAGAAAATAGTTTCATTAGTAGGTTATTTAAATAATGGATTTAACGATTCAATTACAGGTTTTAACAGTATCCTTTGTTTATGGAATTTTGTTTTCTTACTTATTTAAAATACAGTATCACTATTTTTTTTTAGGGAAACGATTTTATCGAATTTTGATTACTTTCTTTTTTATTATGGATAATTGTTTTTTATATTTTTTAATTTTGAGAACGATTAATCATGGTATTTTTCATATTTATTTTTTATTTTTATTGATTATTGGATTTTTGTTTGGAAATTATTTATTGAAAAAGAAATAGTAGTTGACATCTTTTTTGTCAAAGAACAAAAGATGTCATTTTATTTTCTTGAAAAATTTGCTTCTTCTTTTTATAATGGTGATAGAGATAGGAGATGGTAAAAATGGCTAAAAGAAATAGTAAAGTTTTAGAAGCACGTCGTTTTATCGTATTTTTACCAGTTTGTCTTTGTATTTTAGGTACTATTTTTGTCTATCTTGCTGGATATTGGGTAAAGATTATTGAAAAATATCAGGAAAAAGTTTCTATGGAAGAAGAGATTGTTTCTTTGAAAGAAAAAGAAGAAGTTTTAAAGGGGGATGTAGAAAGGTTAGAGGATCCTGATTACGTAGCTCGTTATGCTAGAGAAAAATATATGTATTCCAAAGATGGAGAAATTATTTTAAGACTACCGGATGAGTAATTTTTTAATCTATATTTTAAAAGTATGCTATAATTATATGTAGGGAGGTTTTTATGAAAAATTTGAAAGAAGAGTATAATCATATTATTGAACAAAGAAGAAATGTTGTTGCGGAAATGCAATTACTTGGGAAGATTGAAGAAGTTAAAAGATATTTGGAATTAGAAAAACAAAATCAAAGTTTATATGATCAACAACTTCGTTTATATCGAGATGTCAAAATGCAAGAATATTCATCTTGCAATCATATTTTAGTCTATTCTCAAATAGATTATGATCGATATGAAGGTCGTACGCATACAAGTTGTGGTTGTATCAAATGTGGTTTAGATAATAGCGTTTTAAATGGTTCCAGAGATTGGTTGACTGGTACTCAAAAAATTATGTATGATTATCTAAAAAAGAATTATCTTAGTAGTAATTTTGGTGGTATTCAAACAGAAGTTATTTGTGATATCGATTTAGCACAGGCAATATATGATAAAATTAAAAGTGTTCATCCAGATATAGATGATGAAACTGCTGTTTCATATTTTGAAATCGCTTTAGATCATATCAGAAATATTAAAGTAAGTGATGAAAGAAAAGCAAATAGAGCAAAACGATTATCATTAGATTCTAGTTTCCAAGCATGGGATAGTAAGAGTGTTTATCATGATGAATAATATAGTAGAGTAGCCAAAAGCAGAGGCTACTTTTTTCTTTTATTTTTTCAAAATTTATCCAAAAAAAGAAACTTCTAGTAAGAAATTTCTTCATCGAAAGTAGCATAATTAATATAAATTAACCATAGTAGAATCGTTTGTCCTTGATCGTTTTTTAAAAGTAAATAATCTCTACCCCCTGCTATGATGATTCCTGTAAAAGCTTTATCTCTCCACTCCAGAGAATCTGGGTAAGAAAAATATACGGTTACTTTTTTTCCATGATTCATGGTAAAGAGATTCTCTGCATATTGGGGATCTGTCTGGTTTGGAGTAGTAGGAGTCGATGTTGTTGGTGGTACATAACCAGGTATATTCATATATGGCGGATAAGTACTTTGGTTGGGAATATAAGTAGGATTACTTGTTCCAGTACTCGTATAAGTTTGATTCATAATATCTCCTTTCTTCTAAGAAATTTTATGCTAGAAAATAGATATTTATGAAGCTACTTTGGTATTTTCTAAGATTTCATCAAATACGGGATCTGTAGCAGTTGGTTCGGTTCCTCTTACATAGTACATAATTCGTTTTTTTTCATCATTTTCCGTAGCTGGTTTTCCCGTAATTGGGTTTACTAATACTCCTACTACATTGTTTGGTTGTTTATACCAAGTGTTTTCTTTCCCTTCTAGATATCCTTCCATTGCTTCTACCCAGATATTTCTAGAATATTTATAATCATTCGCACCTAAAAAGGTATTATCATCATAACCAATCCAGACCGCTGTTACAATCTCAGGGTTATAACCAATAGACCAGTGATCGGTGTCGGTTGTTCCACTTTTTAAAGCCAGTTTATGCTTCATTTTAGGAGCGATTCCTATGGCTGTTGGGTAGTTATAATCAATAAAAGTAGAGTCATAGGTTGTAGTTAGTAAATCACTTAAGATGAAAGTTAAACTTTTGTTTAAGATGGTATTATTACTAATCTTTTTTTCGTATAGAATATTTCCTCTTAAATCTTCCACTTTTGAAATGAAATGTCCTTCTACTTTTGTTCCTTCATTGGCAAAAGCAGCATATGCTTGTACCATTTCTATCATATTGATACTAGCGGTTCCTAGTGGTAGAGAAGGAACTGCATCTAATTGGGAAGTTATTCCCAGTCTTCTAGATATATCAACTAATGTATCCTCTCCTAAAAACATATGAGTTTTGACAGCATAAATGTTATCCGAATAAGAAATCGCAGTAGCTAGTGAAATTGGCTTGTTTCCATATTGCCCTCCATAGTTTTGAGGAGAGTAGGTTTTATTATTGGAGAAAGTAAAAGTTGTTTCTTCACTCGTAAAAGTAGTACTAGAAGTAAATCCGTTTTCTAAAGCAGCATAATATAGAAGCGGTTTCATGGCAGAACCTACTTGTCTTTTCGATTGATAGGCTCTATTATATTGACTTACACTGTAATCTTTTCCTCCTACTAAAGCAATAATTTTTCCTGTTTTTGGATCCATCATGATACTTGCTACTTGTAGATCTTTTTCTGTTGTTAGATTCTTTTTTACACTGTCTTCTAGTATTTTTTGAGCATTTTGATCTAGATTTGTATAAATTCTAATTCCACCGGTTTCTAAATAAGAATCTGGAATTTCTTTTAGTTCTCTTAATTCTCTCATAACGGCATCTTGATAGTACATGATAGTGGATAGGTCTTGATAATTTTTTTCTCCTACAATATTTAGCGGTTCTTCTACTGCTTGGTTGTATTCTTCTTCGGTAATTTTTTTGTTTTTATATAATCCGTATAGAATATTGACTTGTCTTTTTTTGGCTATGTCGTAATTGACAAGGGGAGAATAATTGGATGGTGATTTGGGAATTCCCACTAACATTGTTGCTTCTGCTAGCGTTAAATCTTTGGCATCTTTATCAAAATAAAAATGACTAGCATTTTGAATTCCATACATTCCGTGTCCATAGTTGATTGTATTTAAATAACCTTCTAGAATTTCTGCTTTGCTGTAACCTACTTCTAATTTTAGGGTAAGCCACATTTCATTTAATTTTCTTTCCCAGGTTTTATCAAAATCTAAGAAAAGGTTTTTCGCATATTGTTGTGTAATGGTGGAAGCACCTTGCTTGGTTTTCCCAGAGATAATATTAATATATAAAGCTTTTAGGATTCTTAAAGGATCAAACCCAAAGTGTTCATAAAAATGTTTATCTTCTGTATTGATGGTTGCATCAATTACATTTTGTGAAATGTTTTCGAGACTTACCCATTCTTGAGAGCCACTTCCTTGAAAGAATAGTTCTTCCTCCTTGTCGTACATTAGAAAAGCATTTGCTGATTTGATTTCTAAACGAGGAGACATTTTAATATATAAAATGGCACTTGCAAATAAGGCAATTCCTAAAGCAATGAGTAAACAAAATATTTTGAAGATTAATTTTAATCTTTTTTTTGTTTTCTTTGTTTTTCTTTTTTTCATATGATTCTTCCTATTCTAATTTTAGTATGAAAAAAAATAGGAAAAGTATGTAAAACGTTTTGAAAAATTGCTTTTTTAGGAAAAAAATGCTAAGATATAAAAACATTATGAAAGGAGAGTACTTTATGGGAAGTAGTGATAAAATTTTTGAAAAAAGTTATTATGAACAGATGTCTGACTCTAATTTTTTGTGTATTTTGTTGAGAAAAAATACTCCTATTTTTGAAAAAGATTTTATCATCGAACATTTTTCAAATCGTATTTCTCAAATGAATAATTTAGTAATTTGTGCTTTTTTAGGAAGATTGGAAGATGAATTGTGTCAAAAATATTCTAACTTTATTCAGAAATTACTTTCTTCTCTTTCTTTGGATGATATTTTGTATATTTTGACTTTACATTTAGATTCTCCTATTGTTTCTGCTTTTTTTCATCTTCATTTTTTGCAAAATAATCCCTGTTATGAACTTTTTTTCGTTGTTTACGAGTTAAAGAAACTTGCTAAGGTAAGAAAGAGTAAGATAAAAGAAATCATCACTGATGAAGAGATGCAAGGTTATGAAGAAATTATTTTGAATGGATTTCGTAGTTTTTCTTGTTTTCCTCAATTATTTCAAATTATATTAGATGAATATATGAAATTATTAAAATATTTTCCAAAGTGTAAAAATGATTTTGTAAAAAGAGGGTATCTTATTATTGATGATTATATGGAAAAAAATCTTCCTCTTAATTCTCAAATGATTTTATTTGATGGTTATGTGATGAAAGAAAGATTAGGTATTAAAAAACTTCGTTCTTTTGACTTTTATTCTAGAACTAATGATGTGATTATGGCAGATTATTCTTCTTTTTATCATTCTATCAGTTTGAATCAAAAAGCTATTGATTTTGTATATCGTGATTTTTCTAGTATCAGGATTGCTGATATCTTTATATTATTTGTTTTAGGACATGAGCTAGGTCACGCTTGGTATGATGAAAATTATTCTAAATATCAAAATAAAACTATTCAAAATAATCCGGTAAAATATTTACAAATTGTTTCTTCTTTATGTTCTGAAAAAATAACTAGTGTATTAGGACATGAATATTATCTTCAAAATCATGACTGTTTTGTTCATGAATATCTTGCAGATATTTTTGGCCTTCAAACTTTATATGATAGATATTCATTTTTCCCTCATCTTTCTGTATCTGATAAGATGAAAATAAATCAGCTTTGTGCCCAAAGATTTTTTTATAAAACCGGTTGTCAAAATGATTTTAAGGGACAATATCTTTCTCCTGTTGTATTTACTCAGAATAGTTATGATGAAAGAAAAAATCAAATTATGGAAAAAAGTGAATTTTTGTATATTGATGAACTTTTAGAAATGATTAGAACAAAACAAAATAATTTAACAGAATATGAGAAATTTTTATTAGGATATGATAATTCTTATACCGAAATTTTAAAAATGATTGCAGATGGACATTTAAAATCTGTTCATTTATTGGAAGATATTTTAAAATATTATGATTTGATTTTTCATTCTTTCTCTGAATCCAAATCTGAAAACATAGTAAAAGAAAAACAATATGTAAAACATCTTTAATTTCCGATTGTTTTCTCTGAAAAAAATAATTTGCATTTATATGATCTTATGTTATAATCTGTCTTAGAAATTCAAATGGGATGAAAAAGATGAAGAAAAGGAAAATACATATTACTTTCAGGACCAATTCTTATGATACAGAATATAATTTATTAGGAGAATATGATAAAGAGCATAACATTTTGACTTATTTCGAAAATTCTTCTTTGGTAACGAAAGTAACAATTGATTTGAATCAACAAGAATTGAGGAGAGATAATAAAGATTATCAGCTCATTTATCACTTTTTGGAAAATGAAGTAACCGATAATTCTATTTTTCTGAAAGAGATGAATCAGGAATTGTGTTTAAAACTAAAAACAAAAAAATTTTCTTTTTCTCAAAATAAATTGGAAATCATTTATATCTTATTAGATAGTGAAGAAAAAGTAATTTATCAAATCGAGTTTTAGGAGGAAATATGAGTATTATCAAAAACGTAGAAGAACAAATCAAAAAACATATTCAAGATGCTGGTTATTCATTAGAAACTGTTATTTTAGAACCAACTAGTAGAAAAGATTTAGGAGAATATCAAATTAATAGTGCTTTTACTTTAGCCAAAGAAAATCACTGTAACCCAAGAGAAGTTGCAGAAAAAATTGTATTAGAATTACAGAAAAATCCTATTTTTATGAATCTTAATATTGCTGGAGCTGGATTTATTAATTTAAGTTTTTCAGATTCTTTTTATGTCGAAAGTATGAATCAAATTTTGAATGATATTTCTGCTAATATAGATCAATTTTCTGAACCTAAAACTATTTTTATGGATTATGGAGGTGCCAATATTGCCAAAACATTGCATGTTGGGCATTTAAGAAGTGCGGATATTGGGGAAGCTATCAAAAGACTTACCAAATTATTAGGACATCATGTGATTAGTGATGTACATTTTGGAGATATTGGTAGACAATCGGGAATGGTTATTTATGAAATCATGCAAAGATATCCTCATCTTTCTTATTTTCAAGAAGATTATCAAGGGGAAGAAGAATCATTACCAATTACCGTAGAAGATTTACAAGAAATTTATCCTACTGCTTCTGAAAAAGCGAAAAATAGTGAAGAAGTTATGGAGAAAGTTCGTGAAATTACGATTGCGATTGAAAATGGTCATCGTGGTTATACCGCTTTATGGAATCAAATTAAAAAATTATCGATTCAAGATATCAAAGGAATATACCAAAGATTAAATACTACTTTTGATTTATATGAAGGAGAAACAGACTGCTATCCTTATATTCCAGAAATGATTCAAATTTTAAAAGAGAAAAATTTACTTCGTGAAAGTGAAGGAGCTTGGGTTGTAGATGTAGTAGAAGAAACCGATACGGAACCAATGCCACCTCTTGTGGTATTAAAAGCCAATGGTGGGACTGTGTATCAAACGAGAGAATTAGCTACGATTTTATCTCGACAAAAACGATTTTCTCCAGATGAAATCTGGTATTTTACCGATAATAGACAAGAACTATATTTTAAACAGGTCTTTCGTGTTGCGAAAAAAGCGGGATTGGTTCCTGATTCTACAAAATTAGAATTTTTTGGATTTGGAACCATGAATGGGAGTGATGGTAAACCATTTAAAACAAGAGCTGGTGGAGTCATGAATCTTGTGGATTTAATGAATATGGTCAAAGAGATTACTGCTAGTAAAATTAATATGAATTTGGTAAAAGAAGAAGAAAAAGATCTGATTAGTGAAAAAATATCCATTGCTGCTTTAAAATATGCAGACTTTTTACCATATCGTAGTAAAGATTTTATTTTTGATACCAGTAAATTTGCAGATTTAGAGGGAAAAACAGGACCTTATTTACTTTATTCTACTGTAAGAATCAAATCTTTATTAGAAAAATCAGGAATCGATTCTTCTTCTTTCCAAATTAAAAAAATAAATGGTGAAACGATGAAAGAAGTCATCCGTACTCTTTTGGAATTACCTGTTGTTTTAAAAAAATCTTATGAAAGTAAATCTTTGACTGATATTGCTGATTACTTATATCGACTAACTAGTAACTATAATAAATTTTATGCCGAAAATCATATTTTAACCTGTTTAGACCAGGATTTAAAAGAGTCTTGGTTAGCTTTATCCAAATTAGTTCGAGATACCAATATTTTACTTTTAGATACCTTGGCAATAGAAGTTCCAGAAAAAATGTAAAAAATGTTGCATTTTATATGGAATAATGATATAAGTTTAAATGATAAAAAGAAAGAGAGATTTTAATTATGAGTATAAAAGATATGAGCAGAGATGATTTAGAATTATTATCCAATAAGGATATTACGAATTTATTATTAGAAGAAAAAGGAAAACAGTCTACTACCGAATTATTCCAAAAGATTATTGAACTATTAGATTTGCCAAAGAGTACTTTTGATCAAAAAATTGGAGATTTTTATACTTCTTTAACAACTGATAAAAGATTTATTTTGCTAGAAGATGGTACTTGGGATTTAAGAAGTAGACATACATCTGATAGAGTAATTCAAGTAGAGGAAGAGGATGAAGAAGAGGAAGAAATAGAAGAAGAAGAGGAAGAAGAAATCGAAGAGGATTTTGATTCTACATTAAATGATGAGGATGACATTGATGATGGAGACGATGATTTAAAAGATTTAGTAGTCTTAGATGAGGATGATATGGAAGTAGAACAGTAGTTCTCTTTTTCTTTTAGAAATGATATAATGAAGTAGTAAAGGTGGTTCTATGAAATTTATTGAAAGAATAAAAGAAGAAGCAAAGAAAAAAAAGATGAGAATTATTCTTCCTGAATCGATGGATGAAAGGATATTAGAAGCTGCTTCTATTATTTACCAGGAAAAAATAGCTGATATTATTTTAATTGGAGATGAAAAAGTTTTAAAAACAAATAAAAAGCTATCTGGAATAACTATTATTAATCCTATTACTAGTAATTTAACGGAAAATTATGTAAATCAATTATATGACTTACGAAGAGAAAAAGGAATGACAAAAGAAGAAGCACGAACATTGTTAATAGAAGATTATATGTATTTTGCTTGTATGCTTGTTTTGAATCATCAAGCAGATGGGATTGTGAGTGGAGCATGTCATTCTTCTAGTAATACATTACGACCTGCTCTTCAACT
Organism: uncultured Bacilli bacterium; assembly: GCA_947632565.1. Classification (GTDB taxonomy): domain Bacteria; phylum Bacillota_I; class Bacilli_A; order RF39; family UBA660; genus Alloscybalousia. The sequence goes on from CANRPT010000001.1 coordinate 71,799, forward strand.
AATTAAAACTTTACCTGGTACTAAATTAGTTTCTGGATTCTTTTGGATGGATGTACCGAATAATAACTATGGAGAAAATGGTTTATTCCTATTTGCAGATTGTGGGTTAAATCAAAATCCGACTAGTAGTGAATTAGCAGAAATTAGTGGTACTAGTGCTAAAACATTTGAAGAATTTTTAGGAAAAGTTCCTTATGTTGCTCTCTTATCTCATTCTACTAAGAGAAGTGCAAGGCATGAAAATGTAGAAAAGGTTGTTTTGGCAACAAAAATTGCTCAAGAAAAATATCCACAATATTATATTGATGGAGAATTACAGTTAGATAGTGCGATTGTTCCAGAAGTGGCAAAAATGAAAGCGCCCGATAGTAAAGTGGCAGGGAAAGCGAATGTTTTAATCTTTCCAGATTTAGATAGTGGCAATATTGGTTATAAATTAGTTCAAAGATTGGCAGGAGCAGAAGCATATGGACCTTTAACACAAGGAATGCGATATCCCGTAAATGATTTATCTAGAGGTTGTAGTGTAGATGATATTGTCGGGGTTGTGGCAATTACTGTAGTGCAGGCACAAAAAAATATACAAAATCAAGAAAAGTGATATAATAAAGATTATTGAAATATCCCTAGTTAGTAGGTTTGTTACCAAAAATCTTATATATTTATTATGAAACTTGTTTAGAATAGGTGGTGTTTTATGAAAAATAGAATTTTAATGTTAAAATATAATGCTGCATTGGTACAAAATCAAATTCGTTTAGAAAAAGAATTAAAAATGGTAAAAGAGGAAATTGAACAGCAGCAGAAATCCTGTAATCATATCAAAGTTATTTTAGGGTTTCATGGTTCTTATCCTTATCGTGATACCGTAGAAGAAATGTGTTTATTTTGTGGAGAAAAAGTATTAGATCCTTATCTTCCTTGTATTGATGCTACTTATTATAAAAAAATACGTTATTCCAATGGAGCAACGGAAGAACAAAGATTAGGCAGACTTCAAGAAATTCGTAATTTATGGCTTCAATATGCGAATCAAAATCCTACTCTTCATGAGGATGAAATATTAGAAAAAGTAAAAGAAGACGTTCGTAGTGATCAAGAAAAAATCAAAGTATTGGAAAGAAAATTAAATTACACTTTTTAATACCAGAAAATAGAAAGGATTGATTTTATGATAGGAAGATTAGAAGTCATCGAAAAGAAATATCAAGAATTGCAGGATGAATTAGCGAAACCAGAAATATATAATGACAGAAACAAAATGAAATCTTTATCCAAAGAAGCTAGTGATTTAGAGGAAACTGTTCATACTTTTCATGAATATCAAAAAGTACTTACCGATATTATTGATACGGAAGATATGGTAAAAGATCCTGAAATGGGAGAATTAGCGAAAGAAGAATTAGTATCTTTAGAAGAACAGAAAAAGAATTTGGAAGAGAAATTAGAAATTTTATTAATTCCAAAAGATCCTAATGATGATAAAAATGTTATTGTAGAAATACGTGGAGCTGCTGGTGGGGATGAAGCTAATATTTTTGCTGGAGATTTATATCGCATGTATTCTAGATATGCCGAGAAACAAGGATTTAAGACAGAATTAATTAATGCAGAAGAAGGAGAAGCTGGAGGATTTTCTCAAATTGAATTTATGGTAAAGGGGGATGGGGCTTACTCTAAATTAAAGTATGAGAGTGGTTCTCATCGTGTCCAAAGAGTTCCTGAAACAGAATCACAAGGAAGAATTCAAACTTCTACAGCTACTGTACTTGTAATGCCGGAAGCAGAAGATGTTAATATTGAAATTAATCCAAGTGATTTAAGAATTGATATTTATCGTTCTAGTGGATGTGGGGGACAAGGAGTCAATACTACGGATTCCGCAGTTCGAATTACCCATCTTCCTACGAATACGGTTGTTACTTGTCAAAATGAAAGAAGTCAAATTCAAAATAAAGAACAAGCTATGAAAGTATTAAAGGCTAGACTTTATGAACAAGAACTACAAAAACAGGAAGAAGAATTAGGAGCAGAAAGAAGAAACAAGATTGGAACAGGAAATCGAGCTGAAAAAATTAGAACTTATAATTATCCTCAAAATCGTGTAACGGATCATCGAATTGGTTATACCACTAATAATTTAGATCGTATTATGAATGGTAGCTTAGAAGAATTGATTGAAGCCTTAATTGCCGAAGATCAAAAGAGAAAATTAATGGGGGATTCTGATGAATAAGCAAGAAGCGATTTGTTTAAGATGTGGAACGGTTCAAGTGCGAACCGATTTAGAAGAGATTGGAAATTTTCCTTATATGATTTTAGAAACTCCTATTTTATGTCCAAAATGTCGAATTCAAACGAGACATGTTGCTACCAAAGATATTAAAGTATTAAAAAAACAATTAGCAGATTCTATTTATAGACCTCTTGATATTCATATTTTTCATTTGATTAAGGAATAAATATGACAGTAGAAGAACTTATTGTAGAAGGTAAAAAATATGTGCATTCTACCTTTGCAAAAATGATTTTAGCCGATTTATTAGGTGTCAGTACTCTTGAACTTCTTACGATTTTAAATCAAAAAGTAGAGGATTGTTTTATTCCGTTGTACCTGGAAAAGATTCAAAAATTAAAGGAAAATAAACCCATTCAATATGTATTAGGAAATGTTAATTTTTATGGAAATTCTTTTTTCGTAGATGAAAATGTTTTAATTCCAAGATTTGAAACAGAGGAGTTAGTAGAAAATACTATTTTTTATATCAATCAATTGTTTCCTAAAAAGGATTTAAAAGTCATTGATTTAGGTTGTGGCAGTGGCTGTATTGGGATTACTTTAAAGAAAAAAATTCCTTTTCTTGATGTTACTTTATTAGATATTAGTCCACTTGCTTTAGAAGTTGCTAGAAAAAATGCTAACAATTTAGGGGTTTCTGTTTCTTTTTTAGAAGGAGATATGTTGGAAAATATTTCTGAAAAATTTGATGTGATTATTTCGAATCCTCCTTATCTTTGTGATGCAGAAGAAATTGATTCTTTGGTATCTCAAAATGAACCACCTCTTGCTTTATATGGTGGAGAAGATGGTTTAGATTATTATCGAAAGATTTTTTTGAAAGCTCCTTCTTGTGTTTCTTCTTCTTTTTTAATCGCCTTAGAAATTGGAGAAAATCAAAGGGAAGCAATTGTTACTTTAGCTAAAACTACTTTCCCAGCTGCTACGATTGAAGCAAAGAAAGATTTGCAGGGAAGAGATCGTATGATTTTTATTTTTCAAAGATAATTTATATTTTTGTATAAAATTTCAAAAATTCTATCATGATGTATTTAGAAAAGGTGATAGAATGAAAAAAATGATTATTTTCATAAGTCTTATTTTAACCATAGGTTTTTTGATGCAAAAGTCAGAAGAGGTTTTGATTCCAAAAGAAGCTATTCGCTTTCGTGTGATTGCCAATAGTAATAGTAAGGAAGATCAACATACAAAAGTTTTAGTTCGTAATGAGATTCAAAAACAGATTGTGGAGGATGTTAAGGAGGTAAAACAATTATCAGATGCCAGATATCAACTTCAATCTAAGGTAGGAAAATACGAAGAGATCGTTGCAGATACTTTATTTACCAATCAAATCACTTCTCTTTACCAAGTTGATTATGGTCTTCATTATTTTCCTGAAAAGATTTATAAAGGTGTGAAATATCAAGAGGGTTATTATGAATCTTTGGTTGTTACCCTTGGTGATGGTTTAGGAGATAATTGGTGGTGTGTATTATTTCCACCTTTGTGTTTGTTGGAAGCAGAAGAAACCGAAGAGACAACAGAAGTAGAATATCGTTTTTTTATCAAAGAAATTATCGACAAATATTTGAAATAAATCTATAATAAATTTAAGAGGTGTTCATAGTGATAAAGCAAAATATGCATATACATTCTCAATATTCTTGGGATTCCAGGTTAGATCTCGATACCATTGCTAGTACTTTAGCACAAAATCAGATTTCTTATGGAGCTATTGTTGATCATGTGGAGTTTGATCGAGAAGATGTTTCTTCCGTGATTCAAAAGTTTCAGATTAGAAATTTAGAAATTGATTGCATCAATGAGCAATATCAAGGAAAATTAACTTTATTGAAAGCTGTTGAAATTTCAGAACCGCATCGTTATCCAAAAGAAGTAGCAAGATTGAGTCAAGATGTTGCATTCGACTTTATTATGGGAAGTATCCATCATATCATTCGAGATGCAGAATCTAGATATGAAACAGAAGATGCTTATTATCGTTATTACAAAGAAGTTATCGAAATGATTCGTGCTAATCAGATTGATGTCGTTGGACATTTAGACTATATTCATCGTTACTATGATAGAGATTATAGTTTTTATGGTCAACTTTCTGATATATTTTCCTTATTGCAGGAACATGATATGATACTAGAAATGAATACTTCTGCAGAGAGAAGATGCCATTGGAATACTTTTCCTAGTTTAGAAAAGTTGGCTAGATATCGATTGATTCGAAATGAAATTATCATCGGAACAGATGCTCATCGTGAAAATGAATTAGTAGATAATTTGGAACAAGCAGAATTAATTACAAAAGAGTTAGGATTTCAACCGGTTATTTATCAGAAAAGAAAACGAATAAATCTTTAGACCTTCTACATATCCTTAAGTAGGAGGTCTTTTATGTCATTATTTCTTATTTTTGTTTTGGCAATTGGTCTTAGTATGGATGCTTTCTCCTTGGCTATGATATATGGTACCTTAGATTTAAAAAGTAGTATGCGTAAATTAATGAGTATTATGGTTGGAGTCTTTCATTTTTTTATGCCAATATTTGGATATCAAATAGGAGAAGTTATTTTAACACTCATTCCCATTGATCCAGAAATATTAGTAGGAGTTATTTTTGTAGTACTGGGAATTCAAATGCTTCTTTCTTTAAAAGAAGAAGAAAAAGTAAAGATGTTAACTGGTATTTTTTCTGTTTCATTTTTTGCCTTTACTGTTAGTATTGATAGTTTTTCCATTGGAATAGGTTTTGGGGCAATGAAAACTAATATTATTTTACCATGTATTATTTTTTCTCTTGTTAGTGGAACTTTTACTTATTTAGGAGTATTACTGGGGAAAAAATTACAGAATCGTTTTGGAAGTATTACCACATTTATTGGTTCTCTGATTTTAATTTTTTTAGGAATTAGTTATTTTTTATAGAAAGTGACATTTTTTAAAAACTTGTAATTTCAATCATTGTTTCAAAGAATAAGAGTGAATTTTAAATTTTCTTGTAAGAATTTTTAAAATTCACTTTTTTTCTTATTAGAATTTTTCTAATTCCTCATTTTACAACTTTTCTCTTTTCTGTTACAGTGTATTCATTCGTACGAAAAAAGGATTAGGAGGAAATTGATTGAAAACCAAAAGAAAGAAATTAGAAACGATTAATTTATTGAATGATGCTATGTTTAAAGCTTTGTTTCGTAGTATAGAAGCAAGAGAAATGGTAGCAGCTTTTTTAAGTCATATTACAGGAATTGATGAAGAATTATTAAAGAATGCAGATTATCAAGGAGGAGAAATTCCTAAAAAGAGACTTTATGAGAAAGGAAAAACAGCAGATATTATTATTAAGATAGAAAATCATAATATGATTATTCTAGAAATGAATCAATATCCAACGGATACTATTTTTGATAAAAATGCCAGTTACGCCTTTTCTGTTCTTTCAGAATCTATTCCGATTCGAACTGAAAAGTATCCTTTTATATTTTTAATTAACTTAGATCACTTTAATCGTTTCCATACGAAGGAACCCATCTTACATTTTTTATTAAGAGATGAAGAAGGACATATTGAGACAAGAATTTATCAATCTTATCACTTAATTCTTGAAAATATAGTTAACAAAAAGTATAATAAAGATGAAGTAATTAAGAAGACGGTAGAGTTATTGTTGAAGAAGACCATAGAAGAGATGGAAAAAGAATATCAAGGAGATGAAATGTATATGGCAGCAATTAGAAGAGTAGAAGATTTAAGTAGGGATCCTAGATTTGTAGGATACTATGATATTGAGGAAGCGAATAGACAAGCAAGAATAGAATTTGAACAAACGGGATTTCGAAAAGGAAAAGAGAGTGGAATGAAAGAAGGGCATGAACTTGGAATGAAAGAAGGATATGAGAAAGCAATTCAAAAAATTTCTAGAAAGACAGGATATACAGAAGAAGAAATTAGGAAAATGCTTCGTTAATCAAGGAGATGAGATGTATATGGCAGCAATTAGAAGAGTAGAAGATTTAAGTAGGGATCCTAGATTTGTAGGATACTATGATATTGAGGAAGCGAATAGACAAGCAAGAATAGAATTTGAACAAACGGATTTCGAAAAGGAAAAGAGATTGGAATGAAAGAAGTAGAAAAGAAGAAACAATTAGAGATTGCTAAGAGTCTAAAAGAGATGGGAATGAGTGAAATAGAAATTCATAAAGCAACAGGATTATCGTTAGATGATTTCAAATAAAATCTTTTTCCTTTCAACTAGAATTTAAAGGAGTAGAGATTTCAAAAAAATTAAATCATTTGAAAAGCTATTCCTTTTTTTATTTACGTATTTTATAGCTTTGATTTTATCTATGAAAAGACTCTAGAAATTTTTTTCTTTCCCTTTATAAAATCTTTAAAATTAAATGATTATTTTGGAAATTTATGATATAGTATAGTTAGAAATCAAGAACGAAAGTTTTTCAAACAAATACAATATAGTAGAAGTTACTGGAGGTAAGTATGAAGTTGTTAGAAATTCAAGGGGGAAAAAAATTAACTGGTACGATTCGTATTAGTGGAGCTAAAAATTCATCTGTTGCTTTAATTCCTGCGGCAATTTTAGCTGATAGCGAAGTAACTATCTGTAACGTTCCTGAAATTACAGATACAGATGCTTTAACTGAAATCTTGAAGTTTTTAGGTGCTAGTGTAAAAAGGGCTAGTGAAAGTATTTTAATTGACCCAACTACGATTGAAAATAAAGAAATTCCAAAAGAATTATCTACGAAATTAAGAGCTTCTTATTATTTCATGGCAGCTCTTCTTGGCAAATATAAATATGTAGAGATGTATTTTCCTGGAGGATGTAATATTGGAGCTAGACCAATTGATCAAACTTTAAAAAGTTTTCGTGCTTTAGGTGCTACTATTATAGAGGAGGACAATCATTATAAAATTTCTGCTCAAGAACTAATTGGTGCGCACATTTATTTAGATATGCCTAGTGTTGGTGCAACAATTAATGCTATGCTTGCTGCAACGAAGGCAAAAGGGGAAACCATTATTGAAAATGCTGCTAAAGAACCTGAAGTTGTCAATGTCGCTATTTTTTTAAATGGAATGGGTGCTAAAATTACTGGAGCAGGAACAAGTGAAATCCGAATTAAGGGAGTACAAAAGTTAAAAGGATGTTATACCGAGGTTATTCCTGATCGAATTGAAGCTGGAACTTATATTATTGCCGGTGCCTTAGTAGGAGATCATTTAAAAATTGATAATATTATACCGGAACATGTAGAAACCCTTATATTAAAGTTGCAGGAAATGGGTGTAAAAATGGTAGTTGGACCAGATCATGTTATTGTTTCAAAAGGTAATTATCTAAAACCAGTTAAAATTCAAACACAAGGATATCCTGGATTTGCTACCGATTTGCAACAGCCAATTACGACACTTTTAACACAATGTAGTGGAGTTTCTACTTTGGAAGAGACTATTTATGAAAATCGTTTTCAAAATGTTCCTTTCTTAAATCAAATGGGTGCTCATATAGAAATTCATGATAGAAAAATTAAAGTAAATGGTATAACTCATTTAAAGGGTTGTTCAGTGGAAGCAACGGATTTAAGAGCCGGTGCTTGTCTAGTACTTGCAGGATTAGTTGCAGAGGGGAAGACTCAAATTGTGAATATAGAGCATGTATTAAGGGGATATGAAAACATTGTAGAAAAATTAACTGAGGTTGGAGCAGAAATAGAATTAAAAGAAGAATAGGCTGTGTAATTATGATGAGTTTAATTTTTTCTAAATAAGTAAGAAATAAGTCTAAAAAAGGAAAAGAGTAATAAACTAAGAATAGAGAATATCTATTCTTTTTTTGAGGTGGAAAATGAAAAATAAAAAATTTATCAAATACGGAGTTTTAATTCTTTTATTAGTTCTTGTTTTTGGAATATATACAATTTTTAAGACAGATCAATTAAATTATATTGCTTTAGGAGATTCTTTGGCAGTAGGAATGAATCCATATGGTGAAGTAGGTTATAGCTATGCAGATTATTTTGCAGATTATTTAAAGAAAAAAAATAAACTTTCTTTTTATACCAAAGAATATGCTAGTAGTGGTTTTACAACAACTGATTTAATGGAAGAAATTGAAATGAATAATACATTAAAAAAAGATTTAAGAGAGTCTGATTTAGTTACTATTGATATTGGAGCAAATGATTTATTACGTGAGTTTACCTTTGATTCTTTAGATATTCAGCAAATTAAAGAACTAAAGAATCGAGTAGATGAAATATTTCCTAAAGTTGATAAATGTATGGAAAATATTCGTAAATATGCGAAAGAGGATATTGTAGTGATCGGGTATTATAATCCAATTCCTTTTCTATTTAATTTAAGTGGAGATGATTTGGATTACTTATTTGCTTATATTGATTCAGAATACCAAAAGATTTGTGAAAGATATCAATGTAGTTATGTATCTATTTATCCATTATTTAAAAAGAATTCTAGTTATTTACCAAATCCTAATGATATTCATCCTAACTTAAATGGGTATCAAGCCATTTCTCAAGAAATTATTCATACTTATTTTAAAGCATCTTAAAAAGAAGAAATCTTTTTTACTTCTTTTTCTTTTTAATTCATTCCAATCTATTTGCATCTAGGAAAACTTTTGTAGTATAATTTTAGTAGATGGAGAACAATTATGAAAATAGAAAAAAGAATAAAACGGAAAATCATTCAAAGTAAAAATGTATTTGTTGTAGCACATAAAAATTTAGATTTAGATGCTTTGGGTTCGTGTATTGGAGTTTCCTCTATTTGTAAGCATTTTCATAAAAAATGTTACATTATTATTGATGATTTCAAACATGAATTAGGAGTAGAAAAGGTTTTAAAAGAAGTAGGAGAAAGGCATTCTATTATTTCTAGTAAAGAAATTCCAAAGTATCATCAGAATAAAAGCATTTTGATTATTACCGATACAAATAAAGAACAACTTTTACAAAATAATCAGATTCTTTCGTATTTTGATATAATTCTTATTTTAGATCATCATCAAGAAACTGATCAAACGATTCCTAATACGATTCATATTATTGATGAAGATGCCTCCAGTGCCAGTGAAATTGTAACGAAATTAATTTGTTTTTACCATGTTTCTTTAGATAAGAAGGATGCAACTTGTTTATTAGCAGGAATTGTTTTAGATACCAATAATTTTGTAGTTAAGACAGATGTCGAAACTTATCATGCTGCTTATTTTTTGACAAAATCTGGCGCTGATAATAGAAAAGTTCAATATTACTTGAAACAAGACATTAATGATTATATAATAAGACAAAAGGTGATTACAGAGGTACAAGTTCTTCATGGAAAATATGCTTTGTCTATTGCACCAAAAGAAATTTCTTATAAACGGGAAGAATTGGCTAAAATAGCTGATACTTTGTTACAATTTCATCATATACGTGCATCTTTTGTTTTAGGATATCGAGTAGATGGTGGTGTAGGATTTAGTGCAAGAAGTGATGGAAGTGTTAATGTTGGTGAAATTGCAGAAGCACTTGGTGGTGGAGGAGATATGAATGATGCTGCTAGCCAAATCAAAAATATGACTTTGGAACAAGCAGAAAAAGAACTTCGAAAACACTTAAAATAGGAGGTTTTGTATGAAAGTTATTTTTGTGAAAGATTTAAAAAAACAGGCTAAAAAGGGAGAAATTAAGGAAGTAAAAGATGGATATGCTCAAAATTACTTAATGAAAAATGGGTATGCGATTGCTTATACAGAAAAGAACTTAGAACTTGTGAAAAAAGAAAAACAAGAAAAAATGGAAGAAGAAAAGAATCTTTCCTTAGAAGCAGAAAAAATCAAAAAAGAATTGGAAAAATTAACTTTAGTTTTTAAAGTAAAAACAGGAGAAAAAGATAGAGTTTTTGGAAGTATTAGTGCAAAACAAATTAAAGAGGAATTAGAAAAAAAGGGATTTTCTTTTGAAAAAAGACAAATTGAACTTGTTACTTCCTTACAGTCTTTAGGATATCATAAAGTAAATATTACACTATATAAAGATATTATGGCAGAATTAAAAGTACAATTAGTAAAATAGAGGTGGTACTATGGCTATTAAAACAATTCCTCATGATGATGTAGCTGAACAATCTGTTTTAGGAGCAATGTTTTTATCTCCTCTAGCAATCGAAAAGGCTGTAGACAAATTATTTGCAGGATCTTTTTATTTAGAAAAACATGGTATTATTTTTCAAACCATTGTGGATTTACATGATAAAAAATCTCCAATTGACATTACGACTATTACAGCAGCATTAAATCAAAGTAAAAAATTAAATGAAGTTGGTGGAGTAGAATATTTAACAGAATTAATTAATACAGTTCCTACCGCAGCTAATGTAGACTCTTATATTCAGATTGTGGAAGATAATTATATGTTAAGAAGTATTATTGATACTTCTACCGATATTGCGACTTTAGCTTATGAACATGATGGGGAAGTTAGTGATATTTTAGATCAAGTAGAAAGTAAAATTGTTGGAATTATTCGAAATCGTCGTTCTTCTGAATTTAGACCGATTCAAGAAGTGTTAAATGAAGTGCAAGGTCATTTAGAAAAGTTAGCTACTTCTAAAGGTGAAGTTACAGGAATTTCAACAGGATGGTATGAACTTGATCGTATTACTTCTGGACTTCATGAGAATCAATTAATTATTTTAGCAGCTCGTCCTGCTATGGGAAAAACTGCTTTTGCCTTAAATCTTGCCACTAATGTAGCAATTCAGTCCCATAAAACGGTAGCAATCTTTTCTTTAGAAATGGGTGCGGAACAATTGGCTAGTCGTATGATTTCTTCTTTGGGACAGATTGAAGGAATGAAATTAACCAGTGGGAATTTACTAAACGATGATTGGAAGAGAGTAACGGAAGCAAAGAGTCAACTTGCGAATGCCAAACTTTATATTTCTGATGATGTTAGTGTAACAGTAGGAGATATCAAATCTAAATGTCGCCGACTAGCAACAAGTGAAGATGGCTTAGATTTAGTTATTATTGATCACCTACAACTTTTAACGATGGGTGGAAATTATGGAAATAATCGTCAAGCAGAAATTACGGATATTTCTAGAAATTTAAAAAAGATGGCGATGGAATTAAAAATTCCTGTTGTAGCCTTAGCACAGTTATCTCGTGGGGTAGAATCCCGTGAAGATAAAAGGCCAAAGATGAGTGACTTGAGAGAATCTGGTTCTATCGAACAAGATGCTGATATTGTTGCTTTACTATACCGCGATGATTATTATCAAACTCCAAAAGATGCTGGAGAAGCTCCAGATCCTAGTTTAAGTGAGCTAATTATTGGAAAACATCGTCAAGGTACTACGGGGAAAATCGATTTATTGTTCCGTAAAAATACTAGCACTTTTTTGAATTTTATCAAAAATGATGAAGGAGGTAATCATGAATAAAAAACAGATACTAATGATAGGGGTTTCGTTTTTGGTTTCTTGTTTTCTTATTTTACTTAGTTCTAATCCAAATACCTTTTCTAATAAGGTATTAGGAATTACCTTTTTAAAATCAACACCTAGACAACTTTATCATGTTTATTTAGCAGGAGAATCTATTGGAATTATTGAATCGAAAAAAGATTTAGAAAATTATATTGATAGTACGCAAAATCAATTAAAACAAATGTATCAAGTTGATCGTGTTTATGCACCTAACGATTTAGATATTGTGAAAGAAATTACTTATGATGAGAAAATTTCTACTACTCAGGAAGTTTATCAAAAAATTATTGATTTAAAGGGAACTTCTTCCTTTACGATTGATGGATATAAGATTTTTATCCAAGGATTAGAAAAAAATAATGAAGATGGTACGGTCACGAAAACAGATGATTTAACACTTTATGTTTTAGATAAAGATGTATTTACGAATTCTGTTGATAAAACTATTACAGCTTTTATTGATCCACTTACTTATGAAGAATATTTAAACGATACCCAAGAGGAATTAGAGGAAAATGAAGAGGGTAGTTTATTAGAAAATTTATATATTGAAAATGACATTACCATTTCGCAAGAACGTATTCCTGCCGGAGAAAAGATTTATTTATCAGAAGATGAATTAAGTAAGTTTTTATTATTTGGTACTTTGGAAGAACAAAGAAGTTATACAGTAAAAGCTGGGGATACGATTCAAACTATTGCAGAAGCAAATAAACTTTCTGTAGAAGAATTTTTGATTGCTAATACGGAATTTAAAACAAGTCAGGATTTACTATATCCTGGACAGATTGTAAAACTTGGAATTATTATTCCACAATTTGATTTAGTAGAAATAGAACATAGAGTTGCTAAAGAGTCTACTCCTATTCAAACTGTATATAAGGATGATCCAACTCAGTATGTAGGTTATGAAAAGGTGGAAGAAATAGGACAAGCTGGTATTAATTTAGTTACCACCAAAGTACAACTAATTAATGGTGAAATTAAGGATATTGTCAATGTAAAGAATGTGGAATTGGTTCCTTCTGTTAATAAAGTTGTGGTAAGAGGAACGAGACATTATCAAGTAGTAACTCCTAATATTGATGTACCTGTTGGTATAGGAAGTTGGGTATGGCCAGCTACTTGTAATTCTATTAGTAGTGGATATGGTTATCGTTGGCAGAAACAACATGAGGGACTAGATATTAGTGGTTGTGGGTATGGTAGTGCTATTCGAGCTGCTAATAACGGATTAGTAGTAGAATCTGGTTATACAGATACGAACGGAAACTATATTATTATCAAACATCAAAACGGTTATTATACGATATATGCTCATATGGCTTCTAGAACGAAAAGAGTAGGAGATATTGTGATGGCAAATGATTTAATTGGTACAATGGGGAGAACAGGATATGCTTTTGGTGTACATTTACATTTTGGCTTATATAATGGTTATCCATTTCGAGGAGGGGTAGCAATGAATCCACTTACTACCATTTTTAGATAATGAAAGTTAAAGTATTAGCAAGTGGTTCGAAAGGGAATTCTACGTTAGTACAAACGGATTCCTTTTCTTTCTTAATTGATTTAGGAATTACTTATCAAAGTTTAGCTTATGAACTAGAGAAAGTTAATTTAACTCCTCAAGATATTTCCTTTGTTTTTTTGACACATACCCATAGTGACCATATCAAAGGACTTGCCTCTTTTTTAAAAAAAACAAATGCCAAAGTTTATATTTTAGAAGAAATGGCTAAAGAATTAGCTAGAAAAATACCAAGTGATTCTTTTCTTTATTATCAAAATTCTTTTTCCATAGGAGATTTATCCATCCAATTGATTCGTATTTCACATGATGTGGAAGGAGTAGGGTTTATTTTAGAAGAAAATCATCATTCTTGTGTTTATATTACTGATACGGGTTATATTAATGAACGATATTTTCCTTTTATGAAAAATAAAGAAGTATATATTATAGAAAGTAATCATGATGAGGAAATGCTCATGAATGGTGATTATCCTTATTTACTAAAACAAAGAGTTATTAGCGATAGGGGACATTTATCCAATTCAACAACAGCTGGTTATTTATTAAAATTAGTAGGAGATAAGACTCAATGTATTGTTTTAGCTCATATTAGTGAAAATAATAATACAGAAGAGTTAGCTTTTCATACTACTCATGATTTATTAGAAGCAAATCAAATTTTTAAACGAATTTTGGTTGCTAAACAATATGAATCTTTGGAAGAAATAGAGGTTTAACATGATTCGCATTATTTGTGTTGGAAAATTAAAAGAAGGTTATTGGAGGGAAGCTCAAGCGGAATATGATAAAAGGATTCAGAAGTATACGAATTTATCAATTATAGAAGTACCTGACTCTATGATTGATCAAGAAAAAATCGCTTTAGAAAAAGAAAAAGAAGAAATACTAAAGCATTTAACGGGTAAGGAATATTTGATTACTTTAGAAATAGAAGGGAAGATATTATCTTCTATAGAATTTTCTCAGAAGTTAGATCAAATCTTTTTATCTCATAGTGATATTACTTTTTTAATTGGAGGTTCTTATGGAATCCATCCAGATTTGAAAGAAAGAGCACAGTTTCATTTATCCTTTTCTAAAATGACTTTTCCCCATCAACTCTTTCGCATTTTGTTATTAGAACAGATTTTTAGGAGTTATAAAATTTTAAATCATGAAAAATACCATAAATAGTTTATGGTATTTTATCTTTTTTGAAGAGATTTTACTGTTATTAAGAGTTCATTACTAGGAGTAATGGGAGCTCCTGTTAGTGTATGATATAGTTTTAAATCAGAATTTAAGTCTTTTAACATATTCTCCAAATAAATCACTTCTAAATAGTAATCTTTTAGGAACTTTTCTGCTTGTTCCTTTTTTAAATCTTCTTTCATCATATCTAAGTAATAAGGATATTTTTTCATCCATTTTATTGGATGCTTGATACTATCTTCTAGTTCTTTTAGATGTTCTTCTAGATTGATATTTGGTAAAGCAATTCCTACAATATATGAAGTAGGGATTCTTTCTGCAATTTGTATTTCATCTATCATTTTACAGTAAGGCTTTTGGCAAATTGGTAAATCTTTTAATAAATCTGGATTTAGAATAAAACTAGGGTGTCTTTTGGTATAAAATTCAAAAGCAGTTTCACCAGAACCAAAATCAGAATGTAGTTTATTTGGATGAATGGAAATCGATACATTATAATCTTGATTCCAGTTTATGTGATGATCTTTTTCAAAAACAGCATATTCTTCTTTTGACAATAGTTCTTTTAATTCATTTCTCGGTAATATAGCCCCTGTTTCTAGGATTCTTTTCATAATTTCACAGCTATATTTGATATGTCTTTCATGAATACTTATCTTTTCCCTGCTTTCTATTTTTAAATGATAAGGTTTGATACTATGAAATAAATAATTGTCTATTTTTAAATTTTCTATCATTCTATTTTTCTCCTAAATGATTGATTTTTTGGATTGTTTTTTGGAAAGATTTCCTATTTTCTGTTTCTTCTATTAAACTAATTTGGTTAGACTCTAGATTTTGGTAGATATTATTTGTTTTATTGTTACGGATTGCTTCTAATTTTTTTAATGCCTGTTCTGGATCGTTTTGGTAGATTTCTTGTAAATCTAAGCTGATGAGATAAGAAAATAAATATTTTGCTAAATTCGTAGGATTTTCTTCTAACGATGCGATTAGTATGCTTTCATCTAAATAAAATGGTAAATCTAATTTTAAAATTCTTTTTTGAATAGGAACGATTGATATTTCCTTTTTCTTTTCCAATAGTTTGATTGCAGAATCTGTTATGAAGAATTCGGAAAAGCTTTCAAATGGAGTTATAAAATTTTGATATTCTAATTGTTTTATTTGATCAATTGGTAGTATTTCTTTTAAAAATTGTACAGTTAAAAAATCAAAAAAACTTCCTTCTAATTCCATTAAATAAAAGTGATTTCCATTGGTATCTTTGGTAGTATCTAATTTTTTAAAGATACCATGAGCGATTTCATGATTTAGGGTAATCAGATCATTGATGGTGTTTTCTCTTTCTATTAAAAAATATGGTTGATAAGTTGGATAATAGAAAAAGGTGGTTTCTCCTACTAGATTGTTACTTGTTTTGGGAACGAATTGTATCAAATTGTTTTTTGGATTTAAATAATAATCTACTTCTTTGCTATAATTTTTATTTGGTAACCATTCATAAAAATCATGACATAATTCTACTAAGCCATTGGGTGAAATGTTTATTTTTGGTAATTCTATTTCTTGATAAGTATCTTGTAAATCTTTCAAACAATAAATGGCTTTTAGAATGATTTCCTTGATAAAATAAGGAATACTATTATATTCTTCATAAGTTATTTGAGATAATAATTTTTGTTTGTCTAAATATTTTATTCTTTCTGGTAAAACAATTTTTCTTTTTGGTTTTATTATTTCTTCTAAGTCTTTGATATATTGAATTATAATCTTAATTGTTTCTTTTTCATCTTTTGTTAAACCTTGTGTTTTTCTTAATAAATCATAAGTCTCTTTTTTTAATTTTTCTAACTTTTTATAATTCCAAGCATATTCCATAATATCCCTCTTTTTTTAGTGCATATTATACTACTATTCTCTAATTATTTCAATAAAAAATGAAAAAGTATCATTAAGATATATGAGCAGTTTTTTCAATTTTTAAAACAAAAAACATCAAATTGATGTTTTCTAAAACAAGTCCGAATGAGAACCAGTTTCTACCAATAATAAAATTAATTTATTATCAATATATTGGTATATTAATAACCAATCTGGTTCTATATGGCATTCATAACAATTTTTATAATCTTTACTATTTTGTAAGGCATGATTTTTGTATTTTTCTTCTAATTCTTTTAAATTTGCTAATTTTTCTAATACTTCTAAAAATTTTTCTTCCCTTTTTCCTTGTTTTAACATTTTTTTATATGTTTTTTTGAAGGAATTTGAAAATTTAACTTCACATTTAGTGTCTTTTAAATTGAGCATCATTATTTTTTTAAATCCTCCATTAATTCATACATATTATGATATCCTTTTATCTTAGGGTCATGAGCTATTTTTTCTGCTTCTTTTAGTGCCTTTAATAATTTCTTATTTGGTTTATCTTCTTTTATTTGAAAAGGAATTGCTTGTTCTCTAACACTTTGTGTTAGAAATACATTGATAGCAGTACTCATATTTAATCCTAATCTTTTAAATAAATCTTCTGCCTCTTTTTTTAAATTGCTATCTAATCTAATATTTAAATTTGTAGAGTTTGATATATTGTCCATAGTTTTCCCCTCACTTTCTGACATTATTATAATTAAAATTTATTTTTATGTCAATACAATTTCATTACATTGTCATTATATATTATATGTTAAGTTTTTCTTTTTATTCTTTTCTATTTTATTGTATCAAAAAAGTAGACTAATTCTTTTTTGAATCTGTCTACTTTTATCATATTATTTCATATTGATTTCTTTTTATAAGTTATTTATTATATTTTCTTTTCTCCTAATTCTTTATGGATATCTAATTCAGAACTTGCACACATTTCTAACTTTCTTTCTTGTTCCCAAAACATTTTTTCTTGTTCTAAAAACGCTAACTTTTCGGTTGGTGTCATATCTCTAAAATTATTTTGATAATTTTTTAGATGTTCTTCTTTCTTCTCTTCGAATTTTTGTTTTTCTGCCATTATTGCGTTTTTTCTAGATAAATCTTTATATTGACTAAGAGCTTCTTCTAATTCTTCGATATTCGTATTTTTATCAACATCAGGGTTCTCTTCATAAAAATCATCTAATGTCTCTTTACTAGTCATTTTATCTGCTACAGTAACTATTAATCCATTTTCACTAGCAGCTAATAATGAAATAAAAAATATATTTTGAGCTGTTGGTGGGATGTTAAACAAAACAAATAATATAAAATTTATTACTGGAACAGCTAAAAACATTGATGTGCAAAATATCATATATGATTTGCGATTCTTTTGGTTATAGCATGGAGCAAGTCCTTTTCTTAAATTGTAAAATTTTTCATAGGCTTTAACATTCTTGTCTGTAATTTCTATTTTTTTTGTTTCCATAATTATCTCTCCTTCTTTCATAAAGTGGCTATATTATATCATAATTATCTTTCAATGTCCATATTTTATTTATTTTTGCTTTATTTTTCAAAGTACTCTTTTACAATTTGTTTGACTGCCTCTATTTCATTCATCAATTCTTGATAATGCTCTTCTACGTATCCGATATCATTTTCTTTACTTTTTAATTCATGATTTAGAGAAAGTTCTGCTAATTTTGTAAGACCTAAATATTTAGAATCACTTTTTAAAGCATGGACTTCTATTGCGTAATTTGGTAAATCTTTGGCTTCTTTTAAATTCTTTATTTTTTCTATTCTAGATTCTAGGTTATCGTAGAAATCTTTTAATGTTTCTCGATACATTTCTAAATCTCCTAATAATGATAAAGCATTATCTAAATCAATTCCTTTTTCTTTTAGAAAGTCTTCTTTTGTTATTTCTTGATTTTTAGGGGTAATCATTTCTTGAATATTGTCTTGATTTCCTACTTCATAGATTTCTTTTGGTAAGTCTTCAAAGGTTTTTGGAGAATTATTAGTAGTTTCTTCTATTTTTTCTTGTGGAATTAATACATCTTCTTTCTTTCCAACAATTACTGTTGCTGGAACTTCATCCCAATTAATTTTCTTATTATTTTCTTTTGCTTTAGTAAAAATACTATCCAATTTTATTTTGATTTGATCTTTATTAAATGGTTTTGGGATATAATCAATAAATCCTTCTTGTAAATATTTTTCTTTTGCTCCAGCAACGGCATCTGCTGTTAATGCAATTACTGGTGTATGGAAGTTTTCCATTTCTTTTAGCTTTAACATTGCTGTTTCTCCACTCATAACAGGCATCATAATATCCATTAAAATTAAGTCATAAGTTTTTCCACTTTTTATGATATTTAAACATTCTTCCCCATTATAACATTCATCAATTACTTCAAAGGAAAATGGTTCTAGACTACGTCTTGCTACTTTGATATTTAACTTATTATCATCTACAATTAATATTTTTTTAGAGCTTAAATTTAATTCTTTATTTTTTAAGTTAATTTCTGCAGTATTAATGATTTGCGTATTTGTTAAATCAGGATTCATTTTACTTATTTTTTGAGGGATGGTAACCATAAAGATTGATCCTTGTCCATAAGTACTTTCCACATTGATTTTTCCACCCATCATTTCTACTAATTTCTTAGTAATAGCTAATCCTAATCCTGTTCCTTCTGTTGTTGTATTTCTTTCTACATCTAATCGTTCAAATTTTGTAAATAATTTATTAATATTTTCTGCTTTAATTCCACGACCGGAATCTTTTACTGTTATAAATAAGGTACAGATACCGTTTTCATTAATACAATTTACTTTTAATTCAATAAATCCTTTTTCTGTATATTTAATAGCATTAGAAAGTAAATTATTGACAATTTCTTTTATGTGACCACGATCTCCTATTAACTCATAAGGAATATCATTTGCTAAATTAATTCTATATTCTATTTGTTTATCACCAATTCTAGTTCCATTTACCCTGGCAAGAGTGGATATTTCTTCTTTAAAATTATATGGGATTTGAATAATTTCCATCTTATCACTTTCGATTTTGCTAATATCCATAATATTACCAACAATTTCTAGTAATGTATGAGAAGCAGCAACAATGTCTTTCAAATCTTCTTTCATATCTTCTGGACAATTATTACGAGATTCCATATCTTCTGATAGACCAACGATAGCATTTAATGGTGTTCTAATCTCATGTGACATACTACTTAAGAAATCACTTTTCGCATGATTAGCTTTTTCGGCTTGGTCTTTAGCATTCTGTAATTGAACTAGCATTTTTACGTCTGGATTTTCTATTGTAAAAAACATAATAAATACTATGTATGATTCAACAGGAGTGAATAAGAATAATTCAGGTAAAATACTTTGACAAATCATTAATAAGATTCC
Source organism: uncultured Bacilli bacterium (assembly GCA_947632565.1). Classification (GTDB taxonomy): domain Bacteria; phylum Bacillota_I; class Bacilli_A; order RF39; family UBA660; genus Alloscybalousia. The sequence goes on from CANRPT010000001.1 coordinate 91,691, forward strand.
ACTTAATACTAAAATTAAAATTGGTAAATATCTTTTATCAAATATGTTTTTAATATTTTTAATCAAATAACAACTAACTACACAAAGACAAATTCCACTGAAGATATAAACTGAAATTATTGCTAATCCTGTTGCATAAAATTCATTTTGATTTGATAGTGAAATATTTCTTGGTAAAACAAAAGCACAAATAATAGTTATTAAACTCAATGCAATAAATATATTTTTGATTAAGTTATATTTTTTATCATTTATTTCGGATATTCTTATCATATATAAAGAAAATAACATTGCCCAAATGGTCATAGTGGATAAATATAACCCATTAAAAATATTAATAATTAATTGATTGGAATTCATCGTTATAAAAAGAAGAATTCCAGCTATGGATTCTGCTAACATTGATAATAGTAAATATCCATATATTCTTGTTTCTCCATTATTTACTCTTTTTGAAGTAAAGAATTTCAGAGTAATTATTATAATATTGATTAAGCATAATATTGCGATAAAAATATTTTTTGTTACCATATTATCACATCCTATATTTATTATAGCATACAATTAATATTTTTGTTTTTATTTTATATTGGTATTATTGCATAAAAAAAGAATTGTTTCCAATTCAATTTTTATTTTAACTTTAAAATTTTTGCTTGTTCTCTTATGGCTGGTGGAATTATTTTAACGTCACTGTATGATAGATTAGTTTCTACTATATCAATAGTGTATTCAGATCCATCTAATTTTCTATTGTTAAGGACTAAAAAATCATTTTTGCTCATGGCATTAATAGGCATTTTTTCTAAGAAACATATTTTTCTTGGAATATCTCTGTTATTTGTATCTTCAGATTCTACCATTATATTAATTATTTCAGTTACTAGTGTATCCATTTCTTCATTACTTAATTTTTTAATTGGCACTACATAAGCAATTGGCATTTTACCGTTAATAATTTCATCATTATAAGGGACAACCATACATTGTTTAATTAGATGATTACTGATAAATTTATTTTCTATATCATATGGAACTATTTTATGACCATCAAACCTAGCAAATTGCCTATCTTCTCTTTCAATATAAGTAATTTCATTGTTAGGCATTATTAACATAGTATCCTTTGAATTAATAAATTTAAATCCATTAATATCTTTCGTTTCTGCAAATTTATGATCTTCAAATATACCACTTGTAGCTGATGGGGAATAAATCCATGTACAACCTTTAATACCTTCTTTAGTCATTGGTACAATATTATTATCTTTATCTAGGATTATATATTTATCATATGGGAATGGAATACCTATACCTATTCCATTTTCATGATTAGGAAATTGGTAACATCCACTTCCTGATAATTCAGACATACCATGTCCATTAGTAAGCTTACATTTCGCACCATGATTATTTAAAAAATTATTGACTGCTTCTTGTGTTTTTTCATCAATACTATCTCCACCTGAAATAGCCATTTTAACATTTTTTAATGCATTTTTTTGCAATCTTTTGTCATTAGATGCTAGAGCAAACCAAGTTGGAGTTCCTATTAATATTTCAGATTTTTGTTTATAAGCTATATATCCAAAATCTTCAAATTTAAATTCAGGAATTTGTTGTAAAGTTAAACCCAAATTAAATCCTAAATGTGATGTATTAATTGCACCATATGAAGCAAAGTAAGGTAAGATATTTAACATTTTTGTACCATATGGAAATGTAGAAAAAATTGTTGGGATATGTTTTTCTATAAAAGAATTAATATTTTCATTTGTTAAAGGAATTGATTTTGGCATTCCTTTGGAAGTTCCTGATGAATGTTGTATAGCAGCTTCTTTATTTGGCCTAAATCCTATGTTAGTAGCATGCTCATATCTAGTATTATCTATCATTTCATCCCAGTATATAATATCTAAAACATCTGATGTTATTGGATTGATATGATTTATTTTATTTTTTAAAGATATTACGTTTTTTAAAATGGATGTTAATGAATTGGTTGCTGGAACAACTATGATTTTATCTATTCCATATTGTTCTTTTAATTCATGTTCTATAGGTCTTATTGCAGTTTCATACATAACATCAACGATTACTATATTTTTTATATGTTCATTTTTAATATAATTAAGCATCATTTTTCCAGTTGTTCTTGGGTCTATATTGGAAGGTACTGATCCAATTTTTGATGTACCATATTGTAAGTATGCGGCTTCAGGTATATTGGGAACTAAAGTTGCCAATCTATCACCATCAGATAAACCTATTCCTTTCATTGCATTTGCCGTTTTATCAATTTGATCTGCAAATTCGTAATATTTTATTTTTCTACCAAAAAAGGTCATAGCATCTATATCTTCGTATTTTTTAATATTTTTCATAAGATATTCATATGCTGTTTGTTCTGGTATTTCAAAACTATCAGAATTCATCATTTCATTATACGGATAACCATATTGATTTAGATAATCTTCTAATTCTTTAAAATGAATTTTCATTCTTTTCCTCCTCGTATTTTTATTTTATAAAAATAATTCAGTGAACTAGACTATATTAGTTCATTCTTTATAAAATAAAACACCTCATCTTTCTAATTTCTGATACTGCTTGAAATTGGTGTTATTATATCACATTTTATTAACTATGTAAAGAAAAATGTGTTTTTCAAACTATCAGCTACTTTTAATATACTATCTTTTGTGTTAAAAATCAAATTCTCCTTTTTCAACTTATTATTCATTTCGTAATTGTGACAAATTAGTCATTTTTCTTTTTCTTCTTTCGTGTATAATAAGAAAAAAGGAGAAGACTATGAAGATATTGATGATTGAAGATGATGAGGCAATTCGTGTAGGATTAAAATATTATTTAGAACAAGAAGATTTTATCGTATTAGAAGTAGATAATGGAAAAGATGCCTTATCTTGTTTAGAACAAAATCCAGATTTATCTATTTGTTTGTTGGATGTTAATTTACCAGATTGCAATGGTTTTACCTTATTTTCCGAGATTAAAAAAAGAAAAGATATTCCTGTTATCTTTCTTACAGCAGATGATTTAGAAACCTCTATTGTGATGGGATTAGATATGGGCGCTGATGATTATGTTACCAAACCTTTTCGAGCTAGAGAATTAATCTCTAGAATTCATAATTGTCTTCGTAAAAAAGGAAATTCTTCTAACTCTTTGATTCATTTTCAAAATATTACTTTAGATATGAATGGAGCAAGAGTATTAAAAGATGGAAAAGATGTATTTCTAACTGCCCTAGAATATAAAATTGTATTAACCTTTTTCTTAAATCCTAATACTGTTTTTACAAGAGAAAAAATCTTAGCCAATATTTGGGATGTAGATGAAAATTATGTTAATGATAATACTCTTACTGTTTATATCAAAAGAATTCGTGAAAAATTAGAAGAAGATTCTACTCATCCCAAAATTATTGTTACAGTAAGAGGAATTGGTTATAAGTTAGGTGATATGAATGTTTAGAGATTCAGATATTAAAAAATTATTTGTTTTCGAACTAGTAGTTGGAATCCTTTTCTTTTTTGTCCTTTTTTCTTCTTCTGTATCTCATTCTGTTCTTTTTCTCTTTTTCCTTTTCTTTTTTTTGAGTAATCTTCTTTTCTTTCTTTATCTATTTCGACTTCATCAAAAAGTTCAACATTTATCTCAGTATATGAATCGGATTTTAAATAACGATTATTCTTTCGATATTCGTGATTATCAAGAAGGAGACTTGAGTAATTTAAAGAACGATATTTATAAAATGACAGTAAAATTGAAAGAACAATCTTCTTTAGCTATCAACGATAAAAAATATTTAGAAGATGTTTTATCTGATATTTCTCATCAATTAAAAACACCACTTACTAGTATGTATGTTATGAACGATATTTTACTTACAGATTCCCAATTAGAAGAAGAGAAGAAGAAAGAATTTCTAATGAAAAATAGAGCTCAATTAGAACGAATTGAATGGTTAGTTTCTTCTTTGTTAAAAATGTCACGTTTAGATAGTGGAAGTGAAGTATTACATCTACAACCTGTTTCTTGTCAACAATTTTTAAAAAAGGTAGTAGCACCATTATCTATTCCCATTGAATTAAAAAATCAAACTTTAATTCTTCCAGAAGATTCTTCTATTACTCTGATAATTGATGAAAATTGGACGGTAGAAGCTTTTGTCAATATCTTAAAAAATGCCCATGAACATACGAAAGAAAAAGGAACCATTACGATTACTTGTCGTGATACTCCACTTTTTACAGAATTTCAAATTTCCGATAATGGAGAAGGAATATCTGCTACGGATTTACCACATATCTTTGAACGTTTTTATAAAGGAAAAAAGACTTCTGATAGTATTGGGATTGGACTTTATATGGCGAAAAAGATTATTACTTTAGAAAAAGGAGAGATTCAAGTTACTTCTCGTAAGAAGGGTACTTGTTTTCAAATTCGTTTTTATAAACAGAAATAAAGTGACTATTTTGTAAGGAAAAAGTCACGAAATAGTTAGTTTGATTTGATATCATGAGAAATGCAAGGAGGATTTATGGAAATTTTAAAAGTAAAAGATTTGTGTAAAAACTATGGAAAAGGAAATACCTTGGTTAAAGCATTAGACCATGTTAGTTTTTCGGTAGAGAAAGGAGAGTTTGTTGCGATTGTTGGAGCAAGTGGAAGTGGAAAAAGCACGTTGCTTCATTTACTTGGTGGTGTAGATCGACCAACGAGTGGAGAAATTATTATTGATGGAGAAAATATTTATAAACTTAATGAGAATAATTTAGCTATTTTTCGAAGAAGACAAGTAGGACTTATTTATCAGTTTTATAATTTAATTCCGATTTTAAATGTAGAAGAGAATATTACCTTACCTATTTTATTAGATGGAAGAACTCCAGATCAGGAGTATTTAAAAGAACTAATTGATATTTTAAATTTAAAAAATAGAGTCAATCATTTGCCCAATGAATTATCTGGTGGACAACAACAAAGAGTTTCTATTGGGAGAGCTTTAATGAATCGACCTGCTTTATTACTTGCTGATGAACCAACCGGGAATTTGGATAGTAAAGCCAGTCAAGATATTATTGAATTATTAAAAGTATCGAATCAAAAATATAAACAAACTATTATTATGATTACTCATGACTATAATTTAGCTCTTTCTGCAGATCGTATTATTACGATTGATGATGGAAGAATCGTTTCAGATGAGAAGGTAGGCTAATATGAGTATATTAAATAAGTTAACGATAAAACATTTGAAAATGAATCCGAAAAGGACTATTGTTTCTATTATTGGAATCATTCTATCTACTGCTTTAATGGTAGGAATTGGACTTTTAATGTCTACGATGAGAGAAAACATGATTGATATTACGAAAGCAGAAAGTGGTACTCATCATGTCGTTTTTTACAATCTTAATTTAGAACAGTATGAGAATATTTCTAAACTTCCAGAAATTCAAGAAGAACAGGTCTTAAGAGAATTAGGATATGCGGATACCAATCTAGAAGATTATTATTATGATTATTTTAAGATTTATTCTGCCGATTCTACTTTCTTTCAACATCTTTCTTTAAAAGAAGGAAAATTACCTCAAAATGAAACCGAAATTTTAATTCCGGATGATAAAAATATTCCTTATCAAATTGGAGATACAATTACCTTAGAAATTGGACAGCGATATCTTGGTGATAATCCAGTAGAGGACTATGAAAGGTATGAAGAAGAAACTTTAAAAAATAAAGAAACGAAAAGTTATCAAGTTGTTGGTATTATCGATAAGAATATTTATCAACCTTATTCCGATGTGGGACTTTATTTTTATACAACACGAAGTATTAGTACTTATCAGGATTATACCATTTATCTTAATTTTCAAAAAATGAAAGATACTTATGATTTGGTCGATCAGATTGTTCAAGAAAATCAACTTTCTACTAATCAAGTGAAAACGAATGATGCTTTATTAACTTTATATGGTTCTAGTCGTTATAATAATTTTATTCGTTCTATTTTAAGTTCCTTGGTTGTTGTCTTAACAGTATTATCGATTGCTTGTATAATCGTTATTTATAATTCTTTTGCGATTAGTGTGTTAGAGAGGAAAAAACAATTTGGTTTACTATCTAGTATTGGAACTACGAAAAAACAGATACGACATACGGTCTTTTTTGAAGCTTTTGTGGTTGGAGTGATTGGTATTCCATTAGGAATTTTATCTGCTTATTTTGGAATTGGTTGTGTTTTAGCGATTATTAATTATTTACTTCCTAATTTTTTTGATGCACCACTACGATTAGTGACTTATCCTATTTTTATTTTGGTACCAGTTCTCTTTATGATTGTAACCATTTTAATTTCTTCTTTTCTACCTGCTAGAAGTGCTAGTCGAATTACTCCGATTGAAGCCATTCGTTTAAATGATGATATTAAAATCAAAGGGAAAAAAGTCAAATCTCCAAAGTGGATTCGTAACATATTTGGAATGGAAGCAGAAATTGCTTTTAAAAATATGAAGCGAAATAAAAAGAAATATCGTATTACCGTTTTATCTTTATTTGTAAGTATTGTGTTATTTGTTTCTTTTTCTGGATTTATGAAATATATCTTTTCTGGACTGATTGATAGTTATGCTTCTTTACCAGATTATGATGCTACTTTATATGTTAGAAATCCGGATTATCAAAATACAAATCAATTTATGAAGGAAGTAAGAAAGCATCCTGATTTGAAAAAATCACTTTATTATCATCTTTACTATGATTTTTATAGCTCTACTGATGTTTCGAAAAAAGAATATTTTTCTGATTCCTTTTATGAGTTTGTTAGAGATTCGTCTGAAACTTTCGAAGAACCTTCTATTATTTTAATGGAAATCGATAGAGATTCTTATCAAGATATTTTAAAACAACTTGGGAAAAAAGAGGAAAAACCAATTCTTTATAACCATTTTGAAACGGTAAAATATGAAAATAATAATCGTAAAAGTTATGTGATTTCAAAATATTCCTCTCATTTTCATCCTTCTTTTGATTTGTGTTATACAGATTCTGAACAAGAGGTATGTCGTTATCAAATAGATGATTATTATATCGAAGATTTTACTTTTTATGGAGATGAGGATATTGTTGATTGTGCTTCTTCTATTGTTTTTCTGATTCCAATGGGGTATTTGGAAAATTTAGATCAAATTTATAACGATGCATTTGTGGTTTCTGAAATGGTTCTTTCTATTGATCATGATGATGATTTTGAAAATAGTTTAGAGAGTTTGGGTAAGAGTTATTCCATCGATTATTATCAGTATTCTAATTTTTCTGAAGATGTTCGTTTAACGAGAAATATTGTTTTTTGTGTCAAATTGTTGGTTTATGGATTTATTTCTTTAGTTACCTTAATTGGAGTTACTAGTGTATTTAATACGATTCATACTAGTATGCATTTACGTAGAAAAGAATTTGCGATGTTACGAAGTATTGGATTATCGAAGAAGGGATTTTATAAGACTTTACTTTTTGAAAGTATTTTCTTCGGAATGAAATCGATTCTTTATGCTTTACCTGTTAGTTTTGGGGTTCTTTATCTTCTATATTTATCTTTTGATGATATGACTGAATTTGGAAAAATATTAATTCCGTATGATAGTATTTGGATTTCTATTTTGGGGGTATTTATCGTGATTATTATTTCTACTTTCTATGCTACTAGAAAGATTCGACATGAAAATATATTAGAAGCTTTACGAGAAGAAAATATTTAAGTTCATTTTTTGAAAAAACTTATATTTTTCATGAAGATTCACAGTAATAGATAGAATTTTTGATTTTCCTGTTGGAAATTTCTAAAATTCTATCTATTTTTGGTTCTGAATTCTCTAAATTCCTCATTTTACAACTTTTCTCTTTTCTGTTACAGTGTATTCATTCGTACGAAAAAAGGATTAGGAGGAAATTGATTGAAAACCAAAAGAAAGAAATTAGAAACGATTAATTTATTGAATGATGCTATGTTTAAAGCTTTGTTTCGTAGTATAGAAGCAAGAGAAATGGTAGCAGCTTTTTTAAGTCATATTACAGGAATTGATGAAGAATTATTAAAGAATGCAGATTATCAAGGAGGAGAAATTCCTAAAAAGAGACTTTATGAGAAAGGAAAAACAGCAGATATTATTATTAAGATAGAAAATCATAATATGATTATTCTAGAAATGAATCAATATCCAACGGATACTATTTTTGATAAAAATGCCAGTTACGCCTTTTCTGTTCTTTCAGAATCTATTCCGATTCGAACTGAAAAGTATCCTTTTATATTTTTAATTAACTTAGATCACTTTAATCGTTTCCATACGAAGGAACCCATCTTACATTTTTTATTAAGAGATGAAGAAGGACATATTGAGACAAGAATTTATCAATCTTATCACTTAATTCTTGAAAATATAGTTAACAAAAAGTATAATAAAGATGAAGTAATTAAGAAGACGGTAGAGTTATTGTTGAAGAAGACCATAGAAGAGATGGAAAAAGAATATCAAGGAGATGAGATGTATATGGCGGCAATTAGAAGAGTAGAAGATTTAAGTAGAGATCCCAGATTTGTAGGATACTATGATATTGAGGAAGCAAATAGACAAGCAAAAATAGAATTTGAACAAACTGGATTTCGAAAAGGAAAAGAGATTGGACATGAGCTTGGAGTCAAAGAAGGACGTGAACTAGAACGTGAGGAAGCAATAGAAAAAATTTCTAGGAAGACAGGATATACAGAAGAGGAAATTAGGAAAATGCTTCGTTAAATTCAATAGAGGAATGTTTGCTATACATTCTTTTTATTTTTGGTATTACTTTTTTTAATTCGTGTTATAATAATGATAATGGTGGTTGTAGTAATGAAAGAATTTCGTTTTAAAGAAGTTTATCTCTTATTTTTTTATTTTTTAGCAAGCTTGTTTTTGGAAATTAGTTTTGAATTTTTAACGGGTCATTCTGTTTTTCAAAAAAACATTCTTTTCCTTTTATTTTCTAGTATGTGCATTGCTTGTATTTTTACTTTGATTACTTTATTTTTACCAAAGAAAATACAAAGAATCTTTTTTATTGTTGTGTTATTTTTGTTTGGTCTTTGGTTTTGTATCCAGTTTTATGTTTTTAAAATGTTTGGCTTTTACTTTAATTTTTCTTTGTTATCCGCAGCAGGACAAGTTGCAGAGTTTTCTAAAGATGGAGTACAACTGATTTTTCATCACTTTTTAGGAATTATTTTCTTCTTTTTTCCAGCAGTTTTAGCAATCCTTTTCTATCGACATCTTCCTGTCATGCAAAGAAATTGGTTGGAAGCTGGAGTTTACCTTGTTTTAGGAATCTTTTGTTTTGCGAATTTTCATTTGCTTCTTTATTTTCCCAAAGGAGAAGAATATGAATTATTTTATGATGTCAATAATCCCGAGTTAACCATCCAAAAAATGGGAGTTTTCAGTAGTTTGTCTTTGGATTTAAAAAGAACTATTTTTGGTTTTTCCGAAAAAATTCATTTTGATTTATCTCATTCAGACAATCAAGAACCAGAAAAAGAAGAGCCTATTGTTTATGAACCTAATTATTTAGATTATGATTTTGATTCTTTGATACAAGCTACTACAAATTCTAATATTCGTAGTATGCATGAGTATTTTAAAAATGAAAAGGGAACTCTTAAAAATGAATACACTGGTATGTTTGCCGGTAAAAATTTAATTTTATTTATGGCAGAATCTTTTAATGAAATTGCTGTTCGAGAAGATTTAACTCCGACTTTATATCAATTAGTAAACCATGGTTTTGTTTTTCAAAATTATTATACTCCTACCATCAGTAGTACGATTGGTGGTGAATTTCAGGAATTAACGGGAATGATTGCTGCATCCGGATTTCTTTCTCCATGGAAAAGTGGAAAAAATAGTTTCCCTTTTGGAATCGCTACTAGTTTTGAACAAAAAGGATATCAAACGTTTGCTTATCATGATAATAGTGTTTATTTTCAAAATAGAAATCAATATTTAGCTGCTTTAGGGTTTCATAATTTTAAAGGATGTAGAAATGGGTTAGAAAATTTAATGAACTGTAATCGTTGGCCTGCTAGTGATATTGATATGATTGATGTTACTGCTTCTGATTTTTTATCTAGTCCAAGTGATCAACCTTTTTTTACTTACTATGTAACTGTTAGTGGACATGGAAACTATGAATGGTCTGGAAACTCGATTGCTACTAAGAGAAGAAAAGAAGTAGAACATTTACCTTATAGTGAAAAAGTAAAAGCTTATCTTGCTACTCAAATTGAATTAGATCATGCTTTGGAATTATTAATTCAAAAATTAGAAGAAGCAGGAGTACTGGAAGATACGGTTATTGCTTTAGTGGGTGATCATTATCCTTACTATTTATCTATTGATGAAGTGAATGAAGTAGCAAGTTATCAAAAAGATAGTGTTGTAGAGGTAAATCGAAGTAATTTTATTTTATGGAATAGTGAAATGGATAAAATTGAAATAGATAAAGTAGGAAGTCAGATTGATGTTTTACCAACTCTTTATAATTTATTTGGTATCGATTATGATTCTAGAGTTATTATCGGAAAAGATATCTTAAGTACGGAGCCAGGACTTGCGATTTTTGAAAACAGAAGTTGGGTTAGTGATTATGGAACTTATTTTGCTTCTACTGGTCAATTTGTTTTAAAAGATGGAATGACAGTCGAAGATGATTATGTTTCTTATATGAAAAAAGTTGTACAAAATCGTATGAATATGAGTAAAATGATTATGGAAAATAATTATTATCAGTATTTAAATCCTTAATAGAAAAACCTTCTCTAAGTTTGGGAAGGTTCTTTTTTTGAATAAATTCCATATAAGACGATTTCTGTAGGGAAGAAATAATTTCCATAGTATCTTAGATAGTAAGTATAATTTTTTTCATAACTATCGATGATTCGGAATAATTTCCAGATATCCTCATGATTATGATAAACAGAAATTAGTAAATTAGGGTGATCGTTTTTAATATGTTCTTTCGCTCCTATTAGGGCTTTTTCTTCGCCCCCTTCAATATCCATTTTTAATAAAGTAATTTTTTCTTTGATATCTTCATCCAAAGAAACGGATTGTATTTCTATTCCGGTATCGGAGAGAGTAGTTGCTGATATTTCTATCTCATTTTCTTTCATCCATGCTATTCCATTCTTTTCTGCTACTGCTTTTTGCTTGCAAGTGATATGTGGATATTTTTTCACATTTTCTTTTAATTTTTCGAATGTTTTTGGATTGATTTCATAACAATAGATTTTTTCATATGAGTTTTCCCCATAACTGTGGATAAAATTTAGCGTTGTATCACCAATATAGGCTCCTACATCTACAAATACTTCCTTGTTGCAGGCTAGTAAATCTAGATCAAAATATTGACAATATGTTGGATCCATGAGAGATTTTAAAGTATTAAAATCATAATCATACCAGTTCATTAGAATTCCATATAGTAATTTTTTAGAACGGTAATCCTTTAATTTTTGATAAAGTGCTATAAAATCATCTAAGTGGTCATGAAGGCTTGCAGCTTTATTTTGTAGTTGTTCAAATTCTAATTTTTCTTCACTCAATTTTCCCCAATAGGGATATTTTTGAAAGTAAGATTCATAAGCTTTTTTTTCTTGTTTTGATAAGGATAAATATTTGTTTTTGATATGTTCCAATATTTCTTCTTTCGTTTTTCCTTTTAATTCTTTTGTGAGCCAATTAAAGTTATAATCTACATAATTCATTATTATCACCATTTTATTTTATTCAGAAGTTTTTTAAAACTTTCTTCCTATTTTAGTTAGTATACAATCAGTTAACTTTCAACATCTTTCATAATAATTTACTTATAATTAACTTAAACAAGGAAGTTGATTATATGCAAGTATTTCAAAAGAGATTAAAAGAAGCAAGAGAAAAACGGGAGATGACACAAGAAACTTTAGGAAAAGGAATTTATGTCAGTAAACAGGAAGTATGTTTATATGAAAATGGAAAAAGGACACCTCCTATTGATGTGTTAATTCGTTTAGCTCATTTTTTAGAAGTGGATTTTTTATGGCTCATTGGAATGGAAGTTGAAATACCAAGGGGAAAAAATAGAATTGTGAATTTATCAGAAGAAGATTTACTAATTATTGAAGCTTTAAAGAAAGATAGTGTTTTATATGAGAAGTTTTTAAGAGATCCACAACGTGCTATTAGTGATATTTCTAATCAATTAAAGAAATAGAAATATTAGGAAACAAGTATTTTTTTGACATATTTTTTCTTTTTCTCATTTTATAATAGTAGTAGGTGATACCATGATTACAGTACTAACGGATATTTTATGGAGTATTGCTACTATTTTTTTATTGGGTGGCGGAATTTATTTCAGTATCAAGTTGGGATTTCCTCAACTAAAGTTTCGTTCGTTATTTCAAGGGTTCCATCGTGATCCGAAAAGTAAGGTTTCTCCTTTTCGGAGTTTAACGATGTCTTTAGCTGCTAGAGTAGGAGTAGGTTCGTTAGCAGGAATTGCCTTAGCTATTTATATTGGTGGAGCTGGTACTATTTTTTGGATTTGGGTAACAGGAATTTTACTTTCTATCAATGCTTTTTGTGAAAGTTATTTAGGGGCAAAATATCAAGTAAAAGATGGGGATAATTATCAAGGTGGACCTTCTTTCTATATGGAGAAGGGACTTCATCATCGAAAGTTAGCGATTCTTTATGCTGTTTTGATTCTTTTTTCTTATATCGTTGGTTTTATGACGATTCAAGCGAATACGATTACGACATCGATTCATCAATATTATGGATTTTCTCCTTTTTTGATTGGCATTGTTTTAGCTATTATTTCTTTTTTTTCCATACTACGAGGATTAGATCGAATTGCTAATATTACTAGTAAATTAGTTCCTCTTATGGGTGCTTTCTATGTTTTATTAAGTCTTGGAATTGTTTTATTTAATGTTGAAAAAATACCTGGAGTTCTTTCTACTATTTTTGCCCAAGCATTTCAAGGAAAAGCCATTCGTGGAGGAGTTCTTTCTACTTTTATGATTGGTATTCAAAGAGGAGTTTTTTCTACGGAATCTGGATTAGGTACTGGTTCCATTGCCTCTTCTTGTTCTTATTCTTCTCATCGCGTTAGTTTGGGATTAATTCAAATTTTAGGAATTTATTTTACTGTTTTTATTGTTTGTACTTCTACTGCTTTATTAATTTTAACTTCCAATTATACTTTCTTCACGTTTCCTAATCTCAATGGCATTGAATTAACACAATACGCTTTTTCTTATCATTTAGGCAAGTTTGGGATATTTGTTTTAATGATTTCTGTGATTGCTTTAGCTTATTCTACCATTGTAGCCGGATATTATTATGGAGAAAGCAGTCTAAAATATCTTCTTAAAAATGTAAAAAATAAACACCTTTTTCTTTTAAAAATAGTAACTGTAATACTTTTATTAATTGGTAGTGTTACTAGTGCTACTTTACTATGGAATCTTGTAGATCTTTTGGTAGCCATTTTAGCGATTTTAAATATGTATGCTTTAATTGGATTACGAAAGGAAATTATCGTTGATTATCAAAACCAAAAGAAATATAATAAATGATACGAAAGAAGTAAATTATGTTAAACTAGTAATAGGTGGTAGCAGTATGATTGGTAATGATTGGGATTTTATTTTAAAAGAAGAAATGGAAAAAGAATACTTTTCAAAGTTAATCTCTTTTGTTCAGAAAGAATATCAATCCAAAACAATTTATCCTAAGCAAACGGATATTTTTAAAGCATTTCGTAATACTTCTTATCAAGATACAAAAGTCGTTATTTTAGGGCAAGATCCTTATCATGGAGTAAATCAAGCAGAAGGATTATCTTTTTCCGTAAAAGTAGGAGTACAGAAACCACCTTCTTTACAAAATATTTTTAAAGAGTTGCATGATGATTTGGGATGTCCCATTCCAGAACAAGGAAGTTTAGTTCCATGGACAAGAGAAGGAGTTTTACTTTTAAATACCGTATTAACGGTAGAAGCCAATAAACCTGCTTCTCATAAAGATATCGGATGGGAACAATTTACAGATGCTGTGATTCAAAAGATCAATGAAAAAAATACCCCTGTTGTTTTTATCTTATGGGGAAGCTTTGCTAGAAGTAAAAAAACTTTCATTACCAATCCAATTCACTATGTGATAGAATCTTCTCATCCATCTCCCTTTTCCGCTTATCATGGATTTTTTGGAAGTAGACCATTTTCTAAAACCAATCAATTTTTAGTATCCAAAGGATTAAAACCAATTCATTGGGAAATTTAGTAGAGATAAAAAAAGAAATCTCTATTTTTCTTTTAAGATTTCTAAAGTTTCTATTTTTTCTTCTTTAAAAAATTCTTCTTTTTTGTAGTGAAATAGTTTTGCTACAATACTAGAGGGAAAACATTTTACTAACTTATTATAAAATACAATATTATCATTATAATATTTTTTGGCTGCATTTAAATCATTATCAATTTCTATTAAATCTTCATTAATATTTTTTAAAGCCTCTATTTCTGATAACTTTTTATCTAAGTCTAACATTCCATAATATTCACGTAAGGCAATCGTTAATTGATGATTGAGTTCAAAACGATCTATTTTTTTATTTTTGATTTTAATTAAATTATCTAGTAAAATTTCCTCTTTATATTTTTTGTTGGAGTCTTTGATAATCGTTGTACAACGTTCTAATAAATTTTTTTCTTTTTCAAATAAAATATCCATATTATTTAAAGCTTCACTAATTTTAATATGATAAACTTGAAATTTATTATAATAACTAATTTCTAACATTAAAAAAATCATGAATAATGCAACGATTCCAACAATTACATAGTACATGTTTTATCACCTCTTATTTTATTCTCATTTTATCATTTTTTCCATTGGAAGTAAATAAGTCTGACATTACTTTTATTTTTCTTCCTTTTTTCGTGTAGTTTTTTCTCTACTTATGATAGAATATTAAAAGGAGTAATGAAAAACGGAGAGATTTTATGAAGCAGGCATATCAATATTTATGGAATTTATTAAAAGAAAATGATGTTGTGGTTGTAGGGGTATCGTTTGGACCTGATTCCATGGCTCTTTTACATTTACTAACTGAGATTCGTAAAAAGAAAAAAATATTTTTAGTTTGTGCTCATGTGAATCATAATGTTCGTTCTGAAAGTAAAGAAGAAGCAACTTTATTAGCAGAATGGTGTCAGCAAGAAAATATTTTATTGGAATCTATGGTTATTGAGAAGTATGGAGATGATAATTTTCATAATGAAGCAAGAAGCATTCGTTATCATTTTTTTGAGTCTCTAGTAGAAAAATATCAAGCACAATATTTGATGACAGCTCATCATGGGGATGATTTAGTAGAAACCATTTTAATGCGTTTGGTAAGAGGTTCTACCTTAAAAGGATATGGAGGATTTTCTCAAATGGTAACAAAGAATGGATACCAAATCATTCGTCCTCTTATTTCTACTACGAAAGAAGAGTTACTTGCCTATGATCAAAAATATCATATTCCTTATGCGATAGATGCTTCTAACCTGAAAAGTGTTTATACGAGAAATCGATATCGTAAAGAAGTGTTACCTTTTTTGAAAGAAGAAGATCCAAAAGTACATGAAAAATTTTTCAAGTTTAGTAAATTAATACAGGAAGCCGATGATTTTATCAATCATCAAGTAGCAAAAGTTTATCAACAAGTATATCAGAATGGAACGTTAGCATTAGATTCTTTTCTTCTTTTTGATTCTTTCTTACAGAAACAAGTTCTTTATCAAATTTTAGGAGAAGTTTATCAGGATGATTTAATTTTAGTCAATGATAAACATATTGACTTTTTAATGAAATTGATTCATTCTAATAAGAAAAATTCTTATATTTATTTGCCAAATCATTTGAAAGTTATCAAATCTTATCATACATTAGAATTTTTACAGGAAGGAGAAAAAGATAGTTCTTATTTTATCGAACTGAATGATTATATTCTTTTACCTAATGGGAAACATCTGAAAATGGTGGATAGTTGTAGTGAGAATGGGAATGATATTTGTAGATTAGATAGTACTAGTATTTCTCTTCCTCTTTATGTTCGTACTAGAAAACTAGGGGATAAGATATCTTTAAAAGGTATGAATGGACATCAAAAAATAAAAGATATTTTCATGAATCGTAAGATTCCTATGAAGGATAGAGAACTTTGGCCTGTTTTAGTTGATAGCAAAGATGAAATTCTTTGGGTTCCTGGTTTAAAAAAGAGTAAATTTATGAAGCAAAAAAATGAAAACTGTGATATAATAATTAAATATTATTAAAGGAGATGCAAAAAATGAATCGAAATACATGGAAAAAAGGGATATTACCGTATTTATTTTTGTTACTATTAATTTTTGGTGTTTATTACTTATTTAATATTTTAAATCAAAAAGTAAATGTTTTCACTTACCAAGAATTAACAGAAGTTTTAGAACAAGGTACTGTTACAGAAATGGAAATTACTCCTAAGTCTAGAGCCTCTGTATATGAAATTAGTGGAAAGTTAAAAGATTATAAAGAAAATGAATATTTCTTTATTCGTGTACCACTTACTGATAGTGTAGTACGAGATATTTTAGAGGCTGGAAAAGAAAATACTTTTGAATTAACAACTGTAGCAGATCCAGAATCTAGTTCTTTCTGGTTGATTGTGATTAATGTGTTACCAATCTTATTGATTGTTGGTTTTGGATTCTTCTTCCTAACTAGACAAATGAATGGTGCTAATAAATCTATGGATTTTGGTAAAAGTAGAGCAAGACTTAGCAATGATACCAATAAAGTAACATTCCAAGATGTTGCTGGTTTAAAAGAAGAAAAAGAAGAAGTTCGTGAATTAATTGATTTCTTAAAAAATCCAAAGAAATTTACCAAATTAGGTGCTAGAATTCCAAAAGGAGTATTATTAGTGGGGCCTCCTGGAACTGGTAAAACATTACTTGCAAAGGCTGTTGCAGGAGAAGCTAATGTACCTTTCTACTTTATTAGTGGCTCTGATTTTGTAGAGTTGTTTGTTGGTGTCGGAGCTAGTCGTGTTCGTGATATGTTTAAACAAGCAAAACATACTGCACCATGTTTAATTTTTATTGATGAAATTGATGCTGTTGGTAGACAAAGAGGAACTGGTTTAGGAGGAGGACATGATGAAAGAGAACAGACCTTAAACCAATTACTTACAGAAATGGATGGCTTTGGAGTCAATGAAGGAATTATTATCATGGCTGCTACCAATCGAGCAGATGTGTTAGATCCTGCACTTCTTCGTCCCGGTAGATTTGATCGACAAGTTACTGTAGATTTACCAGATGTTCGAGAAAGAGAAGATATTTTAAGAGTTCATGCTAAAAATAAAGTATTGGCTCCTAGTGTAAAGTTAAATTTCTTAGCCAAACGTACTCCGGGATTTAGTGGAGCAGCTTTGGAGAATTTATTGAATGAAGCAGCACTTCTTGCTGTTAGAAGAAATAAAGAAGCGATTACGATGAGTGAAATTGATGAAGCAACAGATCGTGTGATTGGAGGACCTGCCAAATTATCTCGTAAGTATACCGAACATGAAAAAGAAGTTGTTGCTTACCATGAAGCAGGGCATGCTGTGTTGGGAATTAAACTTCCGAATGCCGATGATGTTCAAAAAATTACGATTATTCCTAGAGGGCAAGCTGGTGGTTATACTCTTATGATGCCAAAAGAAGAAACTTATTTAGCTACTAAGACAGAATTACTAGAAAGAATTACTGGACTTCTTGGTGGTAGAGTTTCTGAAGAAATTCATTTTAAAGAGATTACTACTGGTGCACATAATGACTTTGAAAAAGCAACCAAAATTGCTCGTGCTATGGTAACCGAATATGGAATGAGTGATTTAGGGCCAGTGCAATTAGAACAACAAGAAGGTGGAGTTTTCTTAGGAAGAGATTACAATAAAACTCGTAATTTCTCGAATGAAATTGCTCATGAAATTGATCAAGAGGTTCGTAAGATTATCGATGAATGTTATCAAGAAGCAACTCGTATTTTAAAAGAGAATCAAGATTTAGTAAAATTAATTGCAGATGCTTTATTAGAATATGAAACCATTACCAAAGAACAAATTGATTGTTTGGTAGAAACTGGTCATATGCCTGAAGAAGAGAAAAAAGAGGAAGAATCTCTTACGGAGTTAAGAACCAAAGCTAAAGAAAAGGGAATCAAAGGTTATACCAAAATGACCAAAGAAGAATTAGAAGAAGCTATGAAAGATTAGGCTCAATTTTTAAAGTAAACGCAACTTTTGAAGATTAAATGCAACCTTGAGCATGATTTAAGGTGAATAACAAAT
>CANRPT010000002.1 GCA_947632565.1 uncultured Bacilli bacterium
GCTATGCTCATGCCGCTGTCGGTACTCGGTTAATCTATATACCGTAATTTAAATATAGATAAAGTTGTCCTCTGTCATTAAGCAGTAACACTAGTAATAGTACGAATTCCAGTTTGCTCTATTTGAATTCTAACAATACACTTAGCAATGCTAATGCCAATGTCAGTACACTGAAACCTTAACAAAACACATCTGAATAATAAGATGAAAAAACTGTTAGAGGAGACTTTACCACTAGGTAAAAAATGACTAATTAAAATCTTCGTGTTAGTAACTTTGTGAAAACTCGAAATAGGATTTCAGATGAAAAGATACAATAATTTATTTGATAAAATAGTAAGTTTAGATAACTTATATGAGGCTGATAAAAGAGCTAGAAGATAGAAATCACATAGACCTGAAGTAATGTTATTTGATAAGAACAAAGACAAGTTACTTTTAGATCTACAGAGAAAACTAATAAATGGGGAATACGAAACTTCCGAGTATTATGTTTTCAAAATATATGAACCAAAAGAAAGAGAAATATTTAAGTTACCATACTATCCTGACAGAATTGTACATCACGCAATTATGAATATAATGGAGCCTATATGGGTATCTGCATTTGTAAAAGGAACTTATAGTTGTATTAGAAAGCGCGGTATACACAAAGCTTTGAAAGATATTAAATTTGCTTTAAAGGATGAAATAAATACGCAATACTGTTTAAAGTTAGATATCAGAAAGTTCTATTCTTCTATAAATCACGATATATTAAAAACGATAATAAGGAAAAAAATAAAAGACAAAAGACTATTAAGTCTGTTAGATGAAATAATAGAATCGGCTTAGGGAGTACCTATTGGTAATTACTTATCCTAGTTCTTTGCTAATTTATATCTTACTTATTTAGATCACTGGATTAAAGAACAAAAGAAAGTTAGATACTACTTTAGATATGCAGATGATATTGTAATATTAGGTGGAGATAAGTAGTAGTTACGAGATTTATTCTATAATATACAGGATTATCTTAATAATAAATTAAAGTTAAACTTTAAGGATAATTGGTAGATATTTAAGGTAGATTCGAGAGGTATAGATTTTGTAGGATATAGAGTATTTCATACTCATACGTTATTAAGAAAGCGTATAAAAAAGAGATTCTGCAAAAAGATAAACAAGTTAAATAAAAAATAGAACCTAGATAAAGATACATATAAGCAAAAACTATGTAGCTATATAGGTTGGATTAAATACTGTAATGGACGTAACTTGTTAAATAAAATGTCTAAATATAAAGAGCTATTAGAATATATTAAAGAATAATTAGACTAAGAAACTATATATAAATATATACGTTTTATGAGTATATCAAAACAATATTATCAGCCCTGGCAGACTAATTATCAGCTAGGGTTTTACTTTTCAAAACACTTGCTATGATTCACAATATAGGAGATCCGGTTATGACACTATTAAAAAGTATGTTCAGCAGTGCACAAAAAACATCTGCTGGAATACTAGCGGGAATCACTAGCTACTTTGCACCAATTTCAGTAACTGTTGTTTGCGTATGTTTATTTATCATTGTAGATGTAATCCTTGGTTATAAAGTTTCTCGTAAGTATGGTCATAAGTAGATAGAGTCCTACAAATTATGGAAGACTATAAATAAGTTATTTGAGGCTGTACTGTTGATAGCAGGAGCACATGTAATAGATACTAGTATAGTTACTTCTATAGATTTGCATGCTGTAGAGTTTATATCTGGTATGATATGTGGAACAGAGTTTATATCTTGGCTTGAATCTATGAAAGATTTACATCCAGATTGCAAGATTTGTAAAGTAATAGAAAAAGTTTTAGGAAAGGTTATCAAATCTAAAGGTGAGAAATATCTCGGAGTAGATATTGACATTAATGATTTAAAAAATACCAATAATGATAATAACAGCAATACTCACAGTAGTTAATTGGTTGAAAGGAAATTTCAAAGCACTTACCATAAGTTTCATATGTATTCTAACGGTAAGTGCTTTTTTTATGTACAACCAACTGAAAAAAAAGGATGCAGAGATAGCTAGGCTAGTTAATAATACTAGTTACTATGAATCTCTATTTGATAAGAAAGATTAGGCTAATAGAACATTATAGCTTACTATAGATTAGTTAAAATGTAGTAAAGACAGTATAATTGAATAGCTTAATGAAACCAAAAAGAAATTAAAAGTTAAAGATAAGAACCTGGTACAAGCTCAAGTAATCAATACAGAAGTAAAGGATTCAATCAAAACAGTAATCCAAACAAAAGAATCAGATTTTAGTAAGGAGTTAAAACTCAATAAATTAACAACAATCATAGTAAGTAGAAAAGATTCAATCTTATCAGTCACATTAGATTTGAAGAATGCTTAGACATTATTCATAGAAGAAAAAAAAGTGTATCGTAATTAGTACAAATCGTGGCTGTCCAGGTTCTTTCACTTTGACTTTAAAAAAGATAAAATTCGCAAATTTACTATAGATAATTCCAATAAACTTATCAAAGTAACTGATACCAGAATAATAGAAATCAAATAAACTATTATTATAAACATAAATTAATCAATAATAATATGCATAGAATAATCCGTACAAAAGCTTATGAAGCTGAACACGGTCCTCATTTCAATGAAGAACATGCTCGTAAAGCTGTAAATAAAATGGAAAATGAAGACGGAACAAGAGGTCAACATTGGTCATTAGAAGAAACTACAGCATTAGCTAATCAATATGGTATTCGTTTAGATGAAAAGATAAACAAATATGATTGGTACGTTGCATTGAATATGGTATACTCTGATTACTATCGTGTCATTGTTAACATTACCGGCACTAACAATACGAAGTTCTTCGTAGAATTAGCTAAAGCTTGGATCTGTGACAAAGATATAGATGAAGGTAAGATGTGGTTCTACTATATTTATGTCATGTGTGATAAGATTAGAAACGCTGAAGAAGATCTTTATGAAAGACATTACAGCAAGTACGAAGATGATGACGAAGAGGAACGTTATGGAAACTACCGTAGAATGGGTAGATCTTCATATGGTAGACGTAGAGAATACGACAGAGAATACGATGAAAGAGACTTTGAGAAGGAGAGAGAAAGAGAGAAATCCTTTCCTATGGAAGAAGAATTCAAACGTGGTCGTTCTGTGCGCTACATTAGATATTAATCAAATTAAATCAATCCTAAATAAAATCAATTATGTTAGAAGATAAAATTATTGTTCAAGACCGTGGTTTTGACGCTGGTCTAGCTGCATTAATGCAGAATGGTAATAAAAGTATGGACCCTGCAGCTCTCATGGCTATGATGAATAACAATGGAGGTTTCGGTGGCAACGGTTGTTGGTGGATCTGGATCATCTTACTGTTCTTTGTTTGGGGCGGTTGGGGTGGTAATGGCTTCGGTAACAGAAGCGGTGAAGCTTCACAGCTTGCTTCTCAGTT
Organism: uncultured Bacilli bacterium; assembly: GCA_947632565.1. GTDB lineage: Bacteria > Bacillota_I > Bacilli_A > RF39 > UBA660 > Alloscybalousia. The sequence goes on from CANRPT010000002.1 coordinate 3,481, forward strand.
AAATACTGATGCCAACACTAATCTGCTAATGCAAGCAATCAATGGTAACAAAGAAGCTATCAGCACATTGTCTAATACTTTGAATTGTGATATTAATTCAGTTCAAAATGCTCTGAATACTATTAACGCAAGTGTAAGTCAGATAGCTTGTGATACCAAACTTACAGGTGCACAAGTAATTAATGCTATACAGAGTGGTAATGCAAGCCTTGCATCTCAGCTGGCTTCTTGTTGCTGTGATGTTCGTAATGCTATAACTACTCAGGGTTATGAAAATCAGTTAGCTATTGTAAATCAAACTAATACTTTGACAAACAATGCTAATACTCAGTTCAATATACTGGGTGCTAAAATAGATGCTCAGACCCAAATCATCAATGACAGATTCTGTCAACTTGAAATGCGTGAAATGCAGAATAAGATAGATGTTCTCCGTGATGAAAAACAAGCTTATCAATTGTCTGCTCTTACTCAGCAATAGACTCAGAATTTAGTTAATCAATTGAGACCTACTCCGGTTCCCGCATATCTGACTTGTAATCCGTATGGATGTAATGGTGGCTTTACAGGCTATGGTTACAATGGTTATGGTTACTCTGATGGATGTGGCTGTGGATGCTAAGAAAGGAGGTAAATATGTTTTTCAATTTTAATCCTTATACATTTAATAGAAGTAGAGTAAGAACTATAGATAACTTTGGTATACCATCGTTAAGAACAATTTATGTTACTACTGATACTACCAATAACACTGTTACTTATGGTATCTGTCCTAGAATATGGAGACAGCTACCTTGTGAAGGAATGTTTTTGCTTAATATAGTAAATACTCCTGCAACAACAGTAACAGCAGCTTCTCTAGTAAGTATAGATACTACTAGAACTGCTAATCAAGTAAGTCCTACGACTACTACTTCTACAGGAGCTAGAGCTCTTATAAATGGCTCAGGCGATCAAATGGCTACAGAAGAAATATCTACTGGCAACAGGTATTTGATTTACTACAATAAATCAAATGGTATATTCTAGACTGTAAACCATATAGTGTTGCCTACTACTGCTACTGCGTAATTTTTAATCAAAAAGGGCTCTTAACGGAGCCCTTTAATAAATACTTATTATGATAACATTTGCACAATTAAATATAGGAGATCCTATACATGTATTAGAAATAACTGGGACATTCAAAAAAAGTACTACTTACTATAAAGGTACTGTGATGAATATGTCCAAGGTTTATGATGAACCACTTTCTCCTCAATAGTTCCCTTTGCCTAATTAGAATAGAAAGAAATTAGTAGACATAACAATAGGGTGTGACGGCGAATAGAAAAAATTATCTGTAGAAGAAGGTAAATCCATTATAACAGATGGAACTGTAGGTTTAACTATAGCAACTGATAAACAACAGATAATAACAATGGTAAAAAATAATTATAACGAATACAAAGCAAAGAAGGAAGCTTTAGCTAAGTATGAAGAAGAGATGAATAAGTGCGATGCAATACTCAAGTAGTTAGATTACTAGGAAGAAAACATAAAACAAGAAGATCCTAGAATAAAAGAATTACAAGAACAAGTTGCAGAGTTAAAAGGATTAATAAAGCAAGCAAGTAATGTGGTTCCACCTTAGATGAAATAGATGTTACCATAGAATATGCAAAAAGCAATGAATGAGGCTAGTTAATACTAGCCTTTTTTATTTTAAGCCTTTTATTTAAACGCTATTACTATACCTTGTCAATTGTACTACTTTACATATAAAGTGTCTAAAAAGTCCTTAAAATACGTTATAGATATATTTAATAAATAATGCATTATGAAATTAAACACATTGTCCAATATAATAGATGATATACTATTAATAGCAAGAAATAATAGTATATCGGAATCTGAGCATTTATCTAGGTATCAAATAGAGATGTGGGTACATCAATATAGAGCTTTACTAATTAAGCAAGACATAGATAAGGGTAGAGATATCAATCCCATGTATGTTCAAACTATTAGATGTATACACTTAGAAAGGAAAGAGTGTATACCAGGTCACTTTGTATATGTTAGTGATATAACGTTACCTAAACTCATAGACTTTCACTTTAGAACAGGTCTAATTTCTGTAAAGGATATGTATGGTAATCTGATATAGTTAGGTAGTGAGTCCAAAATGAAACTTTAGAAGTATAGAAAATATACATGTAAGGATTATATTGCTTACTTAAAAGATAGTCGTATATACGTAGAAGGAGGTAACAATCAGTTAGAATATATAGAGGCTGACGTTATACTGGAGAATCCTGCAGATGCTAATGAATGCTTCGATCCAGACGAACCATATCCAGCACCTGCACATATGATTCCTACTATAAAAGATCTTATATTCAGTAAAGAGCTGAATGTTATGCCTAAGATGCCTACGGATACTACTAATAACTCTAATGACGATATGTAGAACATATATAAACAGTAGCAATAATGAATAAGAAATCATATACTATAATGGACTTCTATTAGTTCTACTTATCTAATATAGAAAGAGATACTGTATACGATGTTGACTACAAAGTATATAGACAGATAGTTGAAGATTACTTTAGATTTATAGTAGAAGAAATAATGGAGCATAGTAAAGAATTTAGATTACCATGTAGATTAGGGTACTTAAGTATTGTTAAGAGATAGCCTAAAAACTTCGACAATAAGAGTCTTAGAATAGACTATCACGAGAGTGCTATACAAGGTAAAGCTGTTTACTTTATTAATGAACATAGTAATTTTTTTAAATACCGTTTTTTGTGGTCGAAAAAGGATTGTCTATTAACTAATAAAACTAAATATCAATTCGTAGCCACTCGCGCTAATAAAAGAAGATTGGCTCAAATAATAAAAAATAGAGAACATGATTACGTGGAAATTAAGTGATATTTAGGATATACCAAAACAAGCCGGAATATACCAAATTAAGAATGTCTTAAACGGTCATTCTTATATAGGTAGTACTAATAACTTTTATGATAGATTAATACAGCATCGTTCTCATCTAAGAAAGTAGAAACATCATAGCATCGCGTTGCAAAGAGCTTATGATAAATATGGAGAATATAATTTTGAAGTAAACATACTAGAAATATGTTCTCCTGTAAGAGATACTTTATTGTATTTAGAACAAAAATATTTAGATTTAAATCCAGAGTATAACATAAGTAAAATAGCAAGTCATCCATCAAACACTGGGCATAAGATGCCGGAGCAAGCGAAGAAAAGATTGCATGATCTATATTACGGAAAGAAAAGAGATCCCAAAATAGTAGATAAAGCAACAAAAAATAGAATAGGGAAAGGATGTAAAAATGTATATTGTTATAATAAAGATGGAGAATTTATAGGGTGTTTTCTAAATTCGAAACAAGCAGTCAAGTTATTAAATCTTAATGTAACTCCAGGTACAATAAACAAATGTTGCACAGGATTATGTAAAAGCATTGGTGGATTTATATGGTCTTATGATTATAAGACAGATATTTCTTATAAAAAAGACAATGCAAAAAGAACTAAAATAGTTAGAATTTATAAAGATGGAATAGAAAAAATATACAGTTCTATTACTGAAGCTGCTAAAGATACGGGAAACATAAACAATAAATCTGCCATATCTGATTGTTTACGTGGTAGAAGAAAAACAGCTTATGGCTCTAAATGGAGGTATTACAATGATTGATAGATTAACTACATCTAAAGAAATAATTGCTAAAATTATAGCAGATTATGATTTAAAGGAAGACGAAATTAAAATAACAGACATCAAAGAGTGGATTGGTGAAGGTATGGAGAAAATAGGCGCAGTACAATAGCTTGAACACAAAACAACTAATTTAATAGTTGAGAATTATCAAGCTAAACTGCCTTGTGATCTTTATAGATTGGGACAAGTTGCATTCTCTTTTGAAAATGGCTGTGGTTGGTTACCAATGAGAAAGGTTACTAACTCTTTTGGTATATATAAGAAATGTAGTGGGTGCAATCCCAAAATGCTAGTACAAGATAGTGCCTTGATTCCATTGGTTAAGAATATCTTCAATCTAGATGATGATAAGGAAGCTTTAGAGATACTTAATAGTGATAAGAATATTAAACAAACCTTAGATGCTTTAGTAAATCAATATACTGTACCTAGTAATAACGGAAGACTGATAATAGGTAATCCGGCTACTTTTAATACCAGTCTACAGTACTCTACTAAACCTGGTTACATTACTGTTAATGTGCCGTGTGGTTGGGTTAAAATATCTTATCACGCTATACCTACTGATGAAGATAGTATGCCTATGATACCTGATTTACCTTCATATAAAGAAGCGTTAATGTATTATATAGGTACAAAAATACTATACGCAAAATGGATAAAGGGGCAACTATCAAATGAAATTTATTATTCTATTAAAAGATCTTGGAATTTCTACAGAAGATAGGCTTATGCTGAAGCTATGATGCCTGGTCCAGATGAACTTCACAGTATTCAAAATTAGTGGAACCGTTTATATCCAGAATTAGGAGAACACGATAGCTTTTTTGAACATTTGGGTGAAGAACAATAGATATATAACTAGAATAATTACTAAAAGGAAATGTTATGAGTAATACTTTCTAGACAAATAGTTTCATCGAAGGGATGAATTTGGATATTGATATTACTGCTATACCAGAATCACAATACAGGTATGCAGAGAATGTACGTATCCTTACTAATAAAGACGGTACTAGTGGAGTACTTTAGAATATACAAAGCACTAGATTGATACAAGGTGGTGATTTCATGGACAGTGACGAGGTAGTATTAGCTACAGCCATAATTAATCAATATGGTATCATACTTACTGCAGATCCATATGGTATAACTAGAATATATAGAGTAGAAGGTTACGAAGAAGGATTAATACAGCACACACTAGTATTAAAAGGGAGGCTTAACTATAATAGATTTAGCAGAGTAAAAATAGTCGCTAACTATGAATCTGATTCTATTATTAAAATGTATTTTACAGATGGAGAGAGTAGTATTAGATCACTAAATATAATGAGCGATAGATACGTGCAAAACTCTGAAGGTACAAATCCAGCATTAGATGAAGAAGGTAATATAAAGAATCCAGATTCATTGGATATAATACCAAGCACATTGCTAGTTGCTCCTAAAATAGTTAGTCTTGGAACTAACGGGTCATTATTATCTGGACAAGTATAGTACACTTATCAGTTATATAATGAAAGAGGTTCTAGTACCGGGTATGCTCCTGCTAGCAACACTATACACTTAACGTCCAGTAATACTACTACCGATTCTGCAGAATATCAAGGAGTAAATAAAGATGTTAATACTGGCAAAAGTGCTAATATTGTAATTGATTTATCTAATGTAGTTTCTGGATTATTTGACAAGTGTAGAATAGTAAGAATACAATACGTAGATAATACCGAAATAGCTAATATAGATGTTATTGACGAAATAGATTTACCTTCCGGTAATTCTTTAACATATACTGATTTAGGTAATAAAACGTTGAATACTGTAACTATAGAAGAATTTAATGCTAATACCGGTAGTGATTTCACTGTAGCTACTCTAGAAAAAAAAGATAATATATTGTTTGCTGCAGATGTTAGAGAAACTACTTGGAAACCAATGATAAATGGAGAAGAGTATGATGCTAGGTCGTATAGATTTACTGGAAGTAACAAATTAATATTATAGGCAGCTGATTCAGGGTCTAGTATATCTGTTACTCCTACAGATAGTACTTTAAAGTAGGTATTATCATCTATAGATAAAAAACATGATTGTATATGTCCATTAAACTTATCAGATTATAAGCTTAATGATAACACTGTTTCAAAATATAAATTTAAGTCTTCTTCAGAATAGTCACTAGTATTAGGCGGCACAGGCTTAAATATAGATTATGAGTTTATAACTACAGACATAATGTTAGATACTACTCTAGATTATAATTTCATGAGTGTACCTAGAAAATAGGATGAAGGAAGGGTAATCTATCAAGTTAGTGATGGTAGTAGTACTGTAGTAAAATATCCAGAAGTAAAACAAAGAATACCCAATTATTGTGATCCTTATATAGACTCAAAATATAAAGGGTATTAGAGAGATGAAATATACAGATTTGGTATAATATTTTTTAATAATAAGAATGTTGCTAGTCCTGTTTATTGGATAGCAGATATCAAATTCCCGCATTCATTCGAAGTATCTCCTTGGTATTTTTACATGTAGTTTGTAAATGGAGATCTTACTAATTCTATTACATAGGAATTTATAGGTAAAGCTATAGGGGTTAAGTTTAATATAAAGAATTTTCCGGACGGAGCTGTGGCATATGAAATAGTAAGATGCAAAAGAACGGCAGAAGATAGAACTGTATTAATGTAGGGTATACTGTCTGATACTACTGCATTTCCTTGGCCTAATGCTACTACAGGTACATGGCTAAAAAGTGAAATGGACACAAGACCTAGAATACCTCTTGGAGTTACAGATACTAACATGTCTATATGCGGTGGTGTTAGTTTTTATGATGCACCTACTACTTATAGAGACGGAGAACTTTATTTAAATTAGGATCGTATAGTTAAAAATATATTCAGTTTAATAACTCCAGAAATAGATTTTACAGGCGATGAAGTTATATCTGAATTAGGTGACAATACTTATCTAGACTTGTGCCATTGGTGTGACACTAGAATGCCTAACACTACTAGAACTATACCTGTATTAAACAACCAAAATATAAAGTTAGAAGGATTTGTTAAGTATTTTCAGACTCCGTATCAGACATATGCTATGAACACATAGACTGCCTACGTTCAACCAAGTTTCTTAGGATCAATATTCAAACAAGATGGATTCTTTTATAATGCGGTTAATATGGATAGTTCTGATGATGACGAGATGGTAGTTAATATGATAGGGAAGAGGTATATCACTCACTATCAGAATTTATAGGGTGGAAATAGAATACAATTTGACATAAATAGAGCAATAACTACTCCTATTATACCTAATGGAGAATTAGGCAATATTCAAGCTTACTATAGAGGCATAGGATCACGTTCCTATTTAAATTTTGGAGTTATGTGGAATAACTAGGAATAGTTTGACTGGCTTAGTGCAAAAATGTGTTACTTTGGAAGTTGTGCTGTGGTAGAACTAGATGGTTATTTTCCTAGACAACATTCTATTGCTGTAGACGATAAGATAGCTGTAGGAGAAGGGGTTAAGAACTTGATAAATTTCTATAATCATACTCCTTTCTCAACTCCTGTAGTAAATATAAAAAGGAGAATTGTTCCTTATGGAGGTAATAATTATAATGCTAGAAGCAATTCTACGTATATATCCACATCATCATATAAGTTAATATCTGAAGCAAATAGTAATGTTAACTATGTATTTGGAGGAGATACTTATCTTGGAGTATTAGACCATAGAACTGGATCACCTATTGCAGATGGGCAAGGAGGCGGAAAGTATGATAGTAGACAAACTAAAGTAAGTTTAAGTGATTACATTCCGTTAGAAACTACTATCAATCTAAATCTTGCTTATGGTGAAAGTATGAGTAGACAAAGAGGAAATTGCCCCAATCCATACTTAACTAATTATATACATAGTTTAGGTTTTTCTAATCAGACTAAACCGTATTATGCATATAACGATGTCTACTCATTATAGCCTAGTACACAGATGTATGTGGCAGATTCTACTACTTCTATGGCTAACTTAAGATTGCCGAACAAAATAATTTATTCTGAGACTAAAACTGCTAATGAGATTACAGATAGTTGGGCTTAGTTTAAACCTGCCAATTATATGGAAGTAGATAGCCAATACGGACCTGTTACTAATATGAAAGCTTTCGGAGATAAGTTATTCTTCTGGCAAGATTCTGCATTAGGAATAGCATCTGTAAATGATAGATCTTTGATTACAGACAATAATGTTAGTACTCTTACTTTAGGTACTGGAGGAATCCTTACTAGATACGATTATGTATCTACCAATAATGGATCTTCTATATCTAACGATTAGAGTATAGTAGCATCAGATGCTTCTCTATATTGGTATGATACGGATAAGAATGAGATATGTTCTTTTTCTGATAGGATACATAAGTTATCTAAAGAAAAAAATGTATAGACCTACTTGAATAATAATCCAGATATTCAAGTACGTACTAGCATATACGATAACAAATTTAATGAAGTACAGATGTGCTTCGATAATGCAGTACTAGTATTTAATGAATATACTTAGAGGTTTACTTCATTTTATACGTTTAATCCTAAAGCTCATCTCAGATTTTCTGATAAGTTATTGTATGTATACAATAATAAGATAATGGAAAATGCAGATTTTCCGTTAAATACTATGTAGTCTAAGTTACAGTATGTAGTTAATAAAGATCCATTAGTAACTAAAACATTTGATAATGTTTTCTTCAGTGGCTAGTTCAGAGATATAAATAGCATGTTAATAGATGCAAAGTTTACTACTAAGAATTAGGTTGGTACTATATAGGAAAACTATCTAACTGGAGGATATGCTATAGATTATAGAGAAGATACTTATAGGTTTGCCATAGGTAGAGAAGACACTCATGAAGATGAATTATCACTGCCTGGTAGGTTAAGAGGCAAATATTTGATATGTGATTATACTATTAATTGTGATAATCAACATAATTTCAATCTTCCAAATATTAATACAACATATAGATACTCGTTAGTATAATCATGAAAAGTAAAAGAAAAATTAAAGGTATTAAGAAATACCAATACGGTGGAGTAGATTGGCAACGTTAGATGACAGAATAGTTATTAGGAGTACCTAATTTTTCTAAGTACGGTCCTAATGCTGCTCAAAGAGCATCTCTTGGACCTACTGGAAATACATCTACTTCTACTAATAATATAAATATTACAGATATATTAGGCAAAGGTTCAGATATAATAGGAGGTGTGACTAATATAGCCAGTATGTTAGCCGGTCCTTCTACAGCTACTACTAAAGGAGAAGCAGTACAACAATCAATACAAAATGTAATAGGAGGTGCTGCTACTGGAGCTCAGATGGGATCAGTTGCTGGTCCAGTTGGAGCTATTGTAGGCGGTGCTGCAGGATTGGCTACAGGATTAGTAGGTAAGAAGGGTAAAATATCAGGTGGTGGATTCTATGAAGACCCTACTCTTACTCTGGGCACAGGTATACGAGGAGCTATTGGTAATAAGGGTTTAAAACGTAGGTACGAAGCTGCTAAAACTTTAGCAGGGCAACATAGAATCGGAGCTAGTATTGGAGCGCAAGCTCAATAGGAATGGGATGAAGATTATGATCAAAATGTGTATACTATGGAGTCTGGAGGTTAGATTCCTTCTAGCATGGCATATGTAGACGATGGAGAACTAATTAATACGCCTCAAGGACAGATACTAGAAGTTCCAGAGGAAGGAAAACCAACAGATAGTAATTTAGTAAATTTACCGGAAGGTAGTAGAGTATTAAGTGATACATTAAAAGTACCAGGAAGTAAAGAAACATTTGCACAAATGGGTAAAAGATTGATGTCTAAACAGAAGACAAAAGGTAAAGATAAATATGCAGAGAATTCTGCAATGCTTAACGAAATGAACGATTAGGCTATTCATGACGAGTTGTTTACTATTCAAGAGATAACCAAGAATAAAAGATCTAAGGTTAAGAATGGTATATAGGCAGCAGCAGACGGTGACATAATTACTAGGAACGGAAGAGAATATATAAGAGATAGCAAGACTGGGAATTATATTCCATACAAAGGATAGTCTATTGGTAGTATATACGATATACAACCCAATATTAACATAGATAAGTTGGTCAGTGGTTATTCTTTTGGTAACAACTTACCGACGTTTGAAGCTAATAATATAAATTTCTCAAACAATTCCTTAAAAAAGAATGTTTGGCCGTCTACTCCATCTATTACTCCTAGTCAACAAAATACTGCTAAAAGAATATCCGTTAGCACTCCTATAGCTACTACCTATAACATGGCGACAGCTATTCCGGATACTAAAAAATTATCCTCTACGAGTAAGAAACCTATAATTTCTCCTGCTATTAACAAAGTTGTAGCTAGAAGTATAGAACCTATCACCAATGACCTAGATCTAAGTAGCGAAACAATATCTAGAGTAGAAGATGAGGCTATACCATATGAACCTATAATTTCTACAGTAGTAAATAATCAGAATAAAAAAGCTAACAATAACGAAAACCCTCCTAAAGATAAAAATGATTGGAGAAAAATTTTAGGAGATATCACTTCTAACATATCACAAATAGCTCCGATATTTTCAAATCTAATGGCAAGTCCAGAAAATTTTGAAGCTGTATACAATCCGTATGCTGATAATATTATAAGAACAATGTCTGGTAGAAAATTTGATATTGCACCAGCTAAGAGAGCTATACGAGAAAATAGAGCTATATCAAATTATAATGCCTCCCAATACAATCCTACCACAGGAGCTAATTTAGCATATAGACTATAGAGTCAAATAGCTGCTGACAAGGCTATATCAGATTTATATTCACAGAAAAATAACATAGATAATCAATATAAGAGTGATTATGCAAATACTTTAAATAATCTTGGACAACAATTCGTTGGTTCTAGAAATTTATCCATAGATCAAAATGCTAGAAGTAGAGCTTCTTCTAGAAACATTAATAGAGCAGGATTATCACAATTAAGCAATTACTTCTAGAATAAGGAACTTATGAGAAATCAAAGAAATAGAGATATTGCTATGCTAGAAGCGTATGCTCCATTCTTAGAGGCCGCTTATAAATCTGGAGATTATATTAATTTAATGAAACAATTTAGAAGAGGATAATATGGCAGCAAATATGTATGATCAAGCCGCATAGGCTCAGTTTATAAATACTTATGCTCCGATTAATTTTGGAGAATTATATAGAATTGGGGCAGCCTAGAAAGCTGCTATAGATGAAGCAGCTCAATAGTTTGGAGCTCAACTGTAGAGATTTGGTGAGTTTCAATCACCTTCTTAGATAGATACACAGAGATATTATGATATTACTATCGGAAGAGAAGATTTCTAGAATGCTATAAATCAAATGGTAGCTAATCCAGATTATTTAAAAGATGCTGCGAATAGATCTTCATTACAATCTATGATAAATAGTATTGATTACTCTACTCTTAGTTAGTTAAAACAAAGTTCTGAAAATCTCAATGCTAGACAAAAGATGATCGCTCAAATGAAGGCTCAAGGAAAGTATAATCCAAATTGGGATGATATAAACATTAATCTATGGGACACTTCTAGTAAAGGTATTATGACTGAACTATCTCCATTAGAGTGGATGAATGCAAATTAGCTAAGTAATGTATATTTTGATAATCTTAAACCAAGTACTTTACAAAGTGTATATAAAGATGGGGTTAAATATCAAAGATAGGGAATTACATATGATACTTTAAAAGGTATTGCTGAGGCTAGATTTAATGATTTAATAGCTACTCCGTAGGGTCAAATGTATTATAGAGATGCGTTACGTGCTTCTGGAGGAGATGAAGCAGCAGCAAAAGAAGCATTTACTACAATGATAGCAGATTCGCAGCGTGATAGAATAGTAGAACAGGAAACTATAGATCCGTATTGGTTAGCTATGGCTAAATAGAGAATGTCTGCTGGTTCTAATTAGTCATATTCTGTTATGCCTACTAGACAACAGATGCTGGAAACAGATTGGTCTAATAAAGTAGTTCCTAAATTTAGTAATATTCCAGAATCTTCTAGAAGAGAAATAGAGAACCTTACTTTAATGGCTAAAGCTGAATATGATAAATATTAGAAAAGTGGTAAAGACGAAGACTATATTAACTACTTAAAGGCGGCCAATAGAGCACAGGAATATCAACATGATGCATATCAAAAGAATATGCAAAAACTTATGAAAGAAGATTTTTAGAAAGCTGCTAATTTTAAGTTGTCTGATAATCCAAATAAATCTAAAGAATACAGTAGAAGAGGCTATTTAAGAGGAGTATCTTATGCTCTAGATGAAGCTAGTTCTACAGCTTCTCTAATAAAAGACGATCCTATTTTAACATCATTAGGAGCTACTTATCAAGATTATACTCAAGCAAACGGGTAGAAAGTAGGCGTGTATTAGTTCAATAATTCTAATGGGTTTATGTTACCAGAGACTGTATTTCAGTTTGCTACTAATACTGGACAATCAGAAGTAAAAAGAGATGCTGGTTTATTTAGAAGTGGAGATTTCCCGTTCAAAGAACTAGTAGAAAATGGTAGATTAGGAGATGTACAATTTGTTCCAGAGAGTAGACAAAATTTAATACAACTAGGGAATAATAAACTTATAAAAGGCAAACTGAGAATACCTGTTGAAGAAATAGAAAATACGTTAGGTACTGGAATATTATATAGTTTAAAAGGAGATGCTCCTTCAGATTACTTATCTCCTACAAGTTTGTTTGCTAGACAATCTACTAGGAGAGCTTTAGAAGAAAATTTTGCAAGTAGAGAGATAAAATACGGAGAAGATGGGGAACCATTTTATGAAGTAGAAGTATATAGATAGTTACCTGATGACAGTAATGGAGATTATTGGTATCAAGTAAATCAGCTTAGAGAAAACTCACCGTCACAGCAGGGTGTAGGAGGAGCTACTCAAGCTCAAGCAATGCAAGAACAATCTATACGTAGTATATACAACCAATAATGACATATGAGTAAGAAGAAAATACCAGACTACACACTAGTAGATAGTTTTGAGACAAATAATAATAGGGCTAAAGCAATGTTTAGCCCTAAAGTGGATACTGATGCATACTTGAATGTAGTACATAATCCACCATATGAGGGAGCTCCTAACAATTTTAATTGGTTCTCTAATGCTTTCTATGACTGGAATTTAACTAGAAATTAGACTAATAAAGATACAGCTCTAGGTGAATATGTATATCTACAAGAGGACTACGAAACATTGGAAGGAGCTAAATAGTATTTATAGGCTATTAATGACATACTGAATCTGCAAGAAGATAATAATACAGATGAATAGAAAGAATAGCATATAAATCAACTTAATGGTATTATAGAACAAACTAAACCTAGTTATGATAAGTTACTGAATAAGGAATTTAACAATAACTCTATTAAAACCTTTATACTTCCTGAAAGATTAACTACATTAGGCCCACAATAGCAGATAGATATTATAGATAAACTGCTCACTGGAACACTACAAGAAGGAGGGGTAATAGCTAGAAGAAATGAAGCCCTAGAACAAGCTAAAAAGTATCAAAGATTTGCTGAGTATTGGGAAAGTAAAATGAATTCTGACTACTATAATAAGAAAAAGAGCTCTCCAGGTATGGATCTTACTGATATAGATACTTATTTGTACAAAATGCCCGGTCTTTTGGGTTCGTCTGCTTCTAGTTTAGGTTCTTAGTTAACTGGAACAATAGGAGCTTTATTTTCTACCAAAGGTGGATTAAATACAGTAGCAGGGCTTTCCGCAGTACTGCTTGGTAATATTAGTGCTAGGGATCAAGAATCTAAAGCCGAAGTATATTCAAACTATAAACAAAGTTTAATTAATGCTGCCAATAAGGAAAATATAAGCAAATCTGTTTTGTAGGAAGCTAAGTAGAACATGATAGAATCAGGTTAGTATACTCCAGAACAGATATAGGATGACGATTATGTCTACGACTAGGTAATTGCAGATAGAGTGAAGGTTAGTAATGTTAAATTCAATAAACTACGTATTAGTAACCTAAAAGGACTAAAGTCTCTATATATGGATAATATGGCTTTATCTGGAAGTGATATTATATAGACTTTTCTAGAAGTTACTCCTCTACACAGTATGTTTAGAAGTGTAAGAGGACTTAAATTTGTTAGTAAATTAGTAGATACTAAAGCTGGAAAAACTGTAGAGGCAATAGCCAACAAATATGGAACAGTAAAGGAACAATTAGCAGATAGAATTGACGATATAGTATCTTTCGGTATAGATAATGTTAATAAACTACCAAGATTAACAAGGAGAAAGCAAGTATTAGATATAGGGGGAAGAGTAGTAATAAGCAGCGCATTAGAAGGAGCAGAAGAAGGAACTCAATATATTAAAGGACAGAGATACATAAATAGAGATTTTGATTCTGATCCAAACCTATTAAAAAGTTGGGCTAAAAACATAGGTACAGGCGCTAGATCTATTTTTGCGGCTATAACTCCCTGGGATCCTGTATATTCTGATGACGAAGAGTTTTTAGAAAACTTTAAAGGAGGAGCACTACTTGGTGGAATAATGACTGGCGCTATTGGTACTGCTACTTCTATTCAACCTGTTAATAGGCAGATATCAGGACAAAGATTTCTTGCAGGTTTATATGCAGATGGAATAGCTAGCAAGGATCAAGTACGTAAAAATATTCAGTATAGTAAAAGTATACGTGAGGGAAAATGGGATGTACTTTATCAAGCCTTTGATGATTTAGAATAGGCTAACATAGACGGAATAGATTCTTCTGTAATACAAGAAGAAAAGAAAAGAGCTAATTAGTTTTATAATACATTCACTTCTAAGTAGACGTTACAGTAGGCTGCTAATATTGACATTGATCCTAGAACTGAAGATTATGATATATTTGTATCTTTAAAGCAGCATCATGACGAACAATACAAAGATGCTAGAGGGTTATATAGCGATTACGTATCTCAAGTAGATAATATATTATATAGTCCTGAAGTACAAGAACATATTCTTAACATAAATAAAGATTTAAGTATTGATCAACAGGCTAATATTAGAGCTCTAATAAAAATATAGGCAGAATTAGAAGCATCTAAAAAATTAGTCAATGATGTATTTAATAGTTCTGATAAATTAGATGAAATTCAGAAATATACTGGAATTAAAGTAAATAAATCTGACGTTAATTACTTTTCTAGAATGTTAAGTTAGCATATAAAAGATCTAGAAGAGCAATATAATGATCTTAGAAAATATTTACCAGATACTAATATAAAAGATGAATAGTTAGAAGTTCCTAAAGCACACTAGGATCTTAATGATGCATATGAAAAAACTATTCTAGCTAAATTAGATCTAGATAGAGCTTAGAATGAATATTCTATCATGAACTCTACGGACGAAAAGTTGATTAAATCTAGAATAGATAGGTGGAAAGGAGTAGAAAATAGGGATGAAGAATTTGTTTAGAGGTTAAATGATTCTTACTCTGGAAAATAGGAAGAAAAAGTAATAGAAGAAAGTGAAGATATTAAAGCAGAACCTGTAGATAATACTACTGCTCCAGTAGAAGTTGAACCTATTAAACCAGAACAATAGAGAGAAACAGAACCTTAGTCTATCACTGATACTAGAAATGCTGCAGAGTGGATTCAGAGAAAATACTTCAAGTAGGAAAGAGATGAAAGAGGTAATAATAAGCAAGTATTAAATGCTGATAATATATATGGGCAAGCATATAATGAAGCTACAGAAGCGTTAAGAGAGGCATATCATAAGATAAATCCAAACGCTAAGAAGTTTAATACTTTTTCTGCATCTATTATACTACAAGACCCTAAATTCTCTAAAGACGAAAGAGCTGATTTATGGGAGGATCTAATTAATACAAGAAATTAGTTAGAAGAAGAAGTATATTCTAACGGGAATTCATCTAGAGCAAAAGAACTAGTAAATTTAGTAAAAGAGAAGATAGAAGCATTACAACTAGAAGAAGATATTATAACATCTTACAATGAATTTGTATCATCTAGTGAATAGTACATACATGAAAAAATGCTTCAAATCAAAGATAAAGAACATAAGATAACAGAGCAACAAGATGCGTTGACTCCAGTTAATGTTCCAGAATCTCCAAAAGCAGAGCCTACTCAGAAATCTCAAGAAGAAGAACCAGCTAAGATGGAAGACCTACCATCTCTTGGCTCTTTATTGGGAGGATTAATTGGTCAGGACGCTGCATAGGCCTTAGATACAGCTTATTCTGAACCATAGACTCCAGAAGATACTTCTGCTTCTATTAGTGAGCCAGAACCAAAGACAAATAATGGTATTGCTAAAGATTTAACTTACGATCAATAGTTAGATCCATATTCTCATGAACTCAATTATAGACTAAGTAATACTACCTAGGATGCAAATGGTAAGTGGACAGTAGTTACTTATAAAAAGTTCTAGGGTATGGAAGACTATCTGAACAATGAAGACTTTTCTAAAGTAAGTGCTAATGATGACTTTCTGAAAGAGGTAGAAAATAGCGGGGTGTACTTTGAAGTTAAACCTTATACCAATCCTCAAGGATAGGTAGAAGATGCTATATATGCTATCTTTATTTATAAAGGAAAGAAGTATATTGCAGCAGTTAGAACTAGTAAGGGATTATATGCTAATAGATCTGGTAGATTCAATAAATTACCATATAACCAACAGCAATATATAGTTAATAACTTGAATGATCTTAGAAATAAGATAACAGAACTATATAAACAAGTATAGGCTAATCCTAATTTGCAAGTCGTTCCTACACAATTACGTAGAACTCCAGGTTCTATTGTTAATGAAAAAAATAGTGATAATAGCCCTAAAAATAGACCATTAACTGAATCTAAGTGGTTAACGATAAAAGATCCATACGAAATAACTCCTGAAAATACTGAAGTAGGTATCACTACAGGTCCAGCAGGAAAAGGAATAATAAGATTAAGAAATAGAGTATTGTCGTACAATGGTAGAGCTATGGGTAAACCTGCATGGATTATCAAAGCTACGAACTATGATGGTACAGTGTATGATAAGCCAGTCATACTTAATTATAAGAAATTTTCTGATTCACCTAAAGTGGCTGATCTTATATTAGATTTAGTATTAAGTAATCAAAATCAATATACAGATGCAAATGGAGTACAAACACCTATTAATCCTAAAGAATTATTAAAATTCTTAGTTAATTTTGGCACACATACTATAGTTAATCCTAATAGTTAGATATACTCTCCAGAATAGATACAGCAAAGATTAACTAAACAATTCTTTGAAGATGAAAACGGAAACATTGTAATAGGGACCACTACTTATGTAGTAAATGACTTACTTACTGATGAAACTATAAGAAATAAAGCTAAACAATATATAATGGATAATTTCCATTATAATATTGATGAAGACGGTCTTAATAAAAACTATTTAGGTGGTGATTTGCAATCACAAGATAGAGACCCTCATTTTGAATAGTTATACTCTTACTTTAAAAATAGTGATGTAGAAAAGATAACTATTATACCTGGAGAATTAGAATTTACTAGAAAAGATTTTGGACTAGAAGGTAATCCTAAAGGAATAAGTGTATTAGGTTGGTATATTAAACAAGGAATACTTTTGACTGATATAGCTGATCAATTGCAAGATGCTAATATATATGTAGATGATGTTAGGCTTGTAGATAAGACTGTGAAACAAGTTCAATAGGAAGCCAACCAGAAATTGTAGGAATCTGTTAAAGATGATTTAAGAGAAAAGACTATAGAATATACTGATATTTCTGGTAATAAGGCTTCAATGAACTTAGCGGACATATACGCAATACTAGACGGTAAGAAGAGAAGAGGTCCTAATATGACAGTAGATGCTGACATTAACTGGAATATTGAGTATAACCAAGAAGATAAAATGGATGCACAACAAGCCAAAGAATGGATATAGAAAACTCTTGGTATTACTCCAGATATAATAGATAATGTAATAGATGTTACTGAATCTGGAATGAATGTAGTAGGTAGAGTAACAGAAGATTCTATCCTATTATACAATGAAGCTCCTAAAGGAACTGAATATCATGAAGCTTGGCATAGAGTATCTCAATTACTTATATCAGAAAAGAGTAGAAGAAAAATATATGACAGATACAATCGTAAGAATAAATCTGCTTTGAAAGATTCACAACTAGATGAAATATTTGCAGAACAATTCAGAGAGTTTATGCTCAACGAATCTGGTAAATACGATTTCGATACTAAAAATTGGTTTAGAAGAATATTAGATTTTATAAAATTGTGGGCTAGAACTGGACAATATGCTATTGCGAAAATATATTCTAACATTAATAGAGGAAAATATGCCGGTATAACTCCTAATCAGAGTAATATAGATAGATTTAGAAGTATTTATGGGGGAGAAGGGCCTAATTTTGAAATAAGTGGATATGAATTTAAAACTATAACTAAGTATAAACAATTTGACGATATTGTTAAGAGTCTTACTTATGCTTTCTTTAATGTAGCTTTTGCTGAAGGTAAATATATAAATTATAGTGATCTCAATGAAAGCAAGCCTACGTTTGAAAGATTAAAACTAATAGTACAAGCTTAGGCAAATAAATTCCCATCTCCTACTATGACAGAGGTAGTAGATACTTTTGATACTGTATTTGCACCGGTTATATCTACTAGGTTAAAACAATTAGGTATTAGAACTATAGATAGAAATTCTGAAGATCTAAGTGTAATAGAAGAAGTATAGGAAGGAATAGATGTAGCACAACATACTGTAGAAGGTATGAATATATCTATAAAAGATAATGCTCCAGCTGAAGTTAAATTCTTCTTTCAAACAATACCGATGATGGAAAGAGGAAAAGACGGAAATTATCAAACTAAGATAGACGATGTTACACATTTTGCCAGTTTTGTAGATTCTAATTAGGCTTGGAATAACGTATTAAAAGATTTATCTGGATGTCGTACTATAACTAATATATTCGATAAAGTAAACATACTATCATAGAATGACTCATTCTATATGTCGTTATTGTTAAAACTAGGTAATGAGATATAGAAATCTAATTCAGATGATATAAGAATAGCAACTGACGCTGAAGCCTTACTCACCAAACTTGAAACTGTAATAACTTCAGATATAAATAACTTTATTACTGCTAAGATAAGTAAAGATAAAGATACAGGATTCACTAAAGCATCTTTAGTAGACAATACTGTGGATATTAAAGCTATAAAGTATCCTAAGGTATGGTCATAGGCACTATTTACTAATTCTGGATTATTCAAATACGATAAAGATGGTAAAATAGTGGCTGACCCAGATGCTAAAAAGTATTTAAAATTAGTAATAGATAATCTAACTACTATTAGAACTGCTTTTATGAATCGTAAAGGAATACTAAAGGTAGGAGATAGAGATGTTGATTTACATATACCTATGAATCAAGAATGGCTAAAAGATAGAATAGTTTCTTATCTTCAGGCAGTAGGTATAGGAATAGATAAACCTACGATTAATAGAATGTTATTATCAGGGGATTATGGTAATCCTAGAGCAGATTCTTATACTCTATTAAATTCATTTGTTGTAAATATTAATAACTTTGGAGGTTTAGATAGGATCACGGAAGTATTAAATACTATAAATAATGCTATTAAATTCGATAATACATTATCAGATATAATAATTAGTGGTAAAACTGTATCTCCTAAGTCTATCTGGAGTAATGTAGGCTACGTGAAAACTTTGGCTAATTACTACGCTTATGTACATTCTACAGATAAAGGTTTAAGTAGTTATGGTCCCGATGGTAATACGTATTACATGGTATCTTAGAATAACTTTGTAAAAGATAGAGTTCAGGAAATGATTACAGATCCGTAGGTACTATAGGATTTACGTTCTGTTAATTATAATCAACACTCTATTGTACTGAATGCTATATCATAGGGTAATAAAAACATCTAGGTAGAAACTCTTATTAATTTCAAAGATGAAACTTCTTATGACGCTGGTAGAGATTACTTTGGTATTACAGATAGAGAAGACTACATAGCTAAAATGACTGCTGTGTTGAATGATAGAATAATATTTCCTACAGTAGCCGATAAAAAAACCTATCATTTCTTACGTGGAATTAAATTACCACATGAACGCATAAATTTTACAGTTACTTCATAGGGTACTTACGCACAATATGGCGAATAGTCATTAGATATTCTAATAGGTTACTGTTAGGATGAGTTAAGTCAAATAGAATTATGTCTTAGACAAATTGATGATGATCCAGCTCATTATGATAAGGAAAATAATATACATTATAATGAAGATGGAACCATAAATAATGATTGGCTTGAACCGAATAGAAGAATAAAAAATTTTCATACTCCTAATACATACAAATATACAGATAAAGAAGGCAAAAAACATACAGTTAAATTAGAAGGAAATGGAGCTAGATTTTTATTCTTAACCGGTGTATATGCAAATGGGAAATTCATTAACTTCAATGATCCTAAAAAATCTGCTAAAGAATGTTTACAATTAGCAAAAGATTATTTCTTCAACGCACCTAAGGATGCTCAAAAAATGTTCTTAAGCGATTTAATAAATCGTAGAGTAAAAGAAGAAATAGAGACAGCTAAAAATTTAGGACTTATTACTGGTAATGATAATAATAGTATATGGAGTTTACGCAACTCATTGTTAGATGACAATGAGTTAATAGAACGTACAAAAGCATATACTAACATAGATCCTGATAATGCTGAAGGATATGCTATATTTGATATGATTGCTGACTATACTATTAATAGTATAATATCTATAACTGAAATAGAAAAATTATTCAGTGGATCACCTGCATATTACAAAGTAAAATATGATGAAAATGGCATTATTGATTTATCGGTTGATAAAATCAAACGTTTGGGCGCGTTAACTTCTACAGGATTAAACAACAGACTTGATTTTAATAATGATCCTATCAGATAGGAATACGTGGTAGCAGAATTAAAAGATCATGAAATTCAAGACAAGTAGTATTATGAATTTGAGCGTCTATTTACTAGAGGTAATATAAAGGAAACCATACAAGAATTAGAAGGCGAAGAAGCGTGGAATAAAGTAAAACATTTAAGTATATAGGAGATAGAGAAAATATATCCTGATGCGGTTAAAGTTGCTAAACAAGCAGCAAAAGTAGAAGTAGCTGGTTATAAGGAAGGAATAAATGTAGCTGATGCTGCTGTATATATTAGTCCTACTATGACTAGAGATCTTCTTAGAATGAGAGGAGAATGGTCTACAGAAGTAAAAGAAGCTTTTGATGTACTTACTAATGATAATACTGCCGATACTTGGGAATCTGATCCAGAATTATACGCTAAAGCTAATAAAGTTATATTAAATGCTATGAAATACATGGCATTCGGTACTAGATTTAATGAGATAGATGGATTAGGTATACCGTACTTTAATAAGATGGCTTTATTTCCATTATTTAAATCTATTGCTACAGGTGATACTAAGGCTATGTACGATCGTATGATGGATCCAGAAAATCCTATAGATATGATTATGTTTGATTCTGCTGTAAAAGCAGGTTCTAGATCTCCTATGAAAGCTTACAGAGAAGCCAAAGATAGTGAAATAGAACTTAAAGATGGTCAAACGGTATTGTCTGCTAGTGTAACAGATCAACTTATCAGTGGAGAAGGAAATACGTTAAATGATTTTAATAATCTGGTAACTTATAAGTAGAAATTTAAATATTTACGTCAACAATTAGCTACTAATCCTCATACGCACGAAGAACAAATGGCAGGTACACAATTTATGAAAGTAAACTTGTCTAATATTCGTATGAATGATATGTACGGTAAGGAGGGAAATTAGGTGACTGGTAGAGATATTAAGAATACAGTAATGGAATCTCTTAATAAGTTATCTGACATGGGTAAGCAATAGCTGGCATCAGAACTATTTACCAAAGATGGCAAAGTAAATATAACCAAATTAGGTACTATGCTTTATCAAGATGCTAAAGAATCTGATGCTAACGATAATGTATTAACAGGTCTACGTACTAAGGATGATGCTTTTGTAATACCTTTATCCGCATTATCTGACAATAAGTGGATAGAAAGTAGATTTATAGCTATGATCAATAAAATAATTATTGATGTGATGATGCCAGGAGGAGCATTTATTCAAAGATCTGCTTTCGGTATAGAAGCTACTTCTACTAAAGTTATTACAACTAATATGATTAATGATGGTAGAGCCTTAAAGATGAACAACGAAGAAGGTTCTATGGATTCTGTAGTAAGTATAAATTTATTTAAACATATTATACCTAACTACGAAAAAATGACATTTAGACAAGCAAGACGATGGTTAATTGATAAGAAGATAATTGGACCAGAATCTACAGCAAATGCAATAGGTTATCGTATTCCTACTCAATCTATTGCGTCTATATCTGCTCTTAGATTTGTAGACGTGTTCCCAGAAATAATGGGTGATACTATTATGTTGCCAGAAGGATTTACTAAACTTACTGGTTCTGACTTTGATATTGATAAGCTATACGTAGCCAGATTTGCTTATAATAAATTAGGTGGAAAAATTACTAAAGGAACTGCATTAAAAGTTGATGAAGTCATTGATTCATATAAGAATGAAATATTAGACGCTTATATGAAAGTACTTCTTACTTAGGATAATTTCAATTCTTTAAAACTGTCTATTGATAATGCTACTGAAAATACTAAGGAAGTACTTAAAGACATAGAAAGTAATAGAGAAGTTCATTATGTTCAACCTTTTGAAGTGTATACTCCTACTTATCAAGAAGCTAGAAAAGCCGAATATACTGGCGGTAAAGCAGGTATTGGACCATTTGCATTGAACAATGCACATCACATACTTACTCAACTTACTGGCTTAAAGATGGTCGATAATGAATTTACTAGAACGTTAGACCTAATAGATCTAGGAAGAATATATGATTATCCTACAGCAGGAACTCCTAAAGGAAGACGTATTCTTGACTGGTTATCTGCTATGATTAATGGTTTTGTTGATATTGCTAAAGACCCATACATTGTAAGATTGAATGTTAATTCTTGGACTTATAATATGGTAAACTTCTTATTACGTACTGGTAAAGGTAAATGGACATTCTATTTTGTAGGCCAACCTATATTTAAAGAAATAGCAGAAGAAGTTGCTAAAACAAAAGGTAAGTATGGTGTAGATAGAACTAAAACTCCCTCTCAACTAGAGAAAGAAGCTATTAAAAAAGTGCTAGATAAATACGATCCTACTGGAGGACACAGATCTAGATATTAGTATATAAATACTAAAACAAATTTAATGGCAGAAGAGTATAAAGATCTTTTTAAAACAGAAATAGTAGATGGTAAAGAGACCTCTTATACTAGAGAGCTACTATTACATCCTAATGACTTTGAATTTAATAGAGAGTAGATAAGGATGTATTATGCTTGGTTAGCTCTTAAACCAT
Source organism: uncultured Bacilli bacterium (assembly GCA_947632565.1). Lineage (GTDB taxonomy): Bacteria > Bacillota_I > Bacilli_A > RF39 > UBA660 > Alloscybalousia. The sequence continues at coordinate 26,931 of CANRPT010000002.1, forward strand.
ACGCTGATGGTCTAGCAGATCTTGTAAAATATTCTAAAGTAGATACTAAAAAAACTGGTAAATCTTTCGCTGAACAGCAGATATATTATAATGGCATGAAAGATTTAACCAATAGTATGGTTTTTGAAGAAGGAGAGATCCAAAGATTTTATGATGAAACATTCATAGGAAGAAAGACTGAAAATAGTATACCATTTGGAGCTAGTATATTCTCTAATCTATTATTCAGAAATACTGACACTTTCATAAAACAATATAACTCTGTATTATCCTTACTTGGAAGAAAGAATAACGCTAATTCTAAGTTATTAAACCCTATCATATCTGGTATGGAATCTTAGATAAAAACAGAATTCTTTAATCAATTTGTGAAAGATAATGATATTGATGTAGAAGGAATGTTTAGAGGAAATAATACTATAGCAAAACGTCTTAACAAATTTAAGACTATGATATTGAGAGGAGATGAACGTTATAAATACTTATTGAATCCCAATGGTAGTATAAATAATGATTTCTTAGAATACTTAATACCAAATATAGATAATGAGAGTATAGACTTTGTAGATACATCAGAATTACTTAGTGCAGACCAAGCTCAAGCTAACAATCTTATAAATTACTGGAGAGAACTATTAGATGATCCTCTTCCAGAGGTTAAAAGATTGGCTAGGGATTTAGCAGTTTATGCATTCTACACATCTGGAGATAATTTTACTATGAATTCGTTCTTCTAGTATCTACCAAATAGTTATAGACAAGAAATAGGTTATACTGATTTCGTACAAAATAAATTAGAGCAGCTTATTAATGAATCTCAATTAGCTTATAAAGATAAGGCAGATTTATTCTTGAATAACTGGACAAATGATCTATTGGTTAAACCTGTAGAAATGGAAGGAGGAAAAAATAGAATGCCATTTATACAAGCCAAGTTAAACGAATAGGCTACTCCTAATATAATTGTTGGAAAAAGAGTAGGATCAGAATATTCAGATATAAAACCAATAAATTGGGTTAAAGTATCTGTAGTAGATGCATTAGGTAATCCTGTAGTAATATCGTATCCTATGTTCCCACCATATATCAAAATGAGAGATGGTAAAGGTTTTGACACTAAGAATTGGCATGTATATACTCTAATAGGTTTTACTGATCAAGCAGAAGTAGATAAAAGTACTGGGAAATTTACAGGAAAAATGCAATATACTCCTATATATGGACTTGTTAGTAAAAAAGGATACAAACATAGGGGTCACACTATTGTTGAATATGGTAGAGAAACTCAATTTGATTTCAATAAAGAAAATGAATGGGATTACAGAGAAGCTCTGAATAATCCTTTAGCACTAGCTGACATGGCTTCTGAATTCGATAAAACAGAATGGAATAAAATAAGTAATTCTATACATTTAATAACATCTCTTCCTAGCTATTCTGACATGAATTATGCTATAGCTGAACAAGATAGAGTTTATATGGATGATTCTTCTACTTTAGAAGAAGATGAAGTAACTGGAGAAGTATTAGAAGAAAAAGAAGAACCAAACGGAATAGAACAGAATGGTGGTAGATTTAGTGATGTTGTAACTACAGTTAGAGATACGCTTAAAGATGAGACATTCAATAACACTGAATCTACTAATAATGATCCAATAAATTTTGCTTCTAAAGAAGAAAGTATAAACACAATACAGTCTAATAAAACTATATTAAGTAATAAAGAATTAATTAAATTAAGACCATATGCTGGAAATAGTCCTAGAATAGCAGTAGCGTCAGAGCATACGGATCCTGTATTCTTTTCTAAAAAAATCATAGAGATACTAGATGGTAAACAAAGTGTACAAGATAAGTTTAGAAATACTTCCTATACAGGTAATGATTTTGCAGCACTATATCTTATCACTAAACACGACGGTCTTCCGTTGAAGAATCTACTTGAATATAAAATACCTAAATTGATTCATTTCAGTATTACTGGTTTAGGAGGTACTAAGTGGGAACCAGGTGTGATGCAGTACAATGATTTACTAGACAGAATATAGGAATTTATAAAACAAGGTTTGGATCCAGAAATGGTTACTGTACGTATAGATCCTATAATTCCAGGAGTAACGCTAACTTCTGATGTAGAAAATATAGTTCGTAGAGCATCTGAAATGGGTATCAAAAATATTAGGTTCTCTGTTATGGATCAATATTCTACTACTAAGAAATTTATGGAAGAACTAGGTTACGATTACTCAAAGTATTACGATTGTAAAAGTTTGCATGCTAGACCTGAAATATTGTAGAGTATTGAAAATAAAATGCTAGAACTTAAAAATAAATACAAAGTAAATATAAGTACATGCGCTGAGCCGTTTAATATCGAAGGTATCAGTAAAGAAGCTTGTTTATCTGTAGCTGCTATCAACAACATGTTAGGAACAAACATACCAGAAACATCTACTGGAAAACAAAGAGCCCTATGCTCATGCTATGGTGGTAAAACAGACTTACTAAGATATGATAATAAATGCGCATCATCTTGTATATATTGTTATGCTCATCACAACAACAATAAGAATCTTAACTACTATAATGAAGATGGCACTTTGAAAGATAATCCTTTCACTAGGACTACAGCTTAGACTAGTGTAAATGAGAATAAAACTTAGTATATTAACCATTCAGGTGGTGCGATTGGTAGTGATACCATGTGGGATGAAATTGGTAAACAATATGGAGTAGTATCTAATCATTATTATCACGGTTCTAAGACTCCTAAAGGTAATATAGAAATAACAGAAGAACAATTTGAAAGAGGTAAACAACGTGTACTCAAGGCTAATGAAACGTTACATAGAAGACCTGATAAGTACATGAACTTATTAGCTCGTAATTGGATGTAGGTAGAAAACTCTGATGCTATTTTTGCTATCGGTCATTTAAAAAATGGTGTAGTAGATGGTGGTACTGGTTGGGCAGTGCAAATGGCAATAGATTATAATAAACCAGTATTTGTATTTGATCAAGAACGTAACAAATGGTATTCTAACATCAACGGTACTTGGTCCGAAACTAGTATTCCTAAACTTACTTCTAATTTTGCTGGTATAGGTACCAGAGAGATAAATCAAAACGGAATACAGGCTATCAGAAACGTATATGAAAATACATTCAATAATACTTATGAGAAAGTGTTGACTAAAGAGAATACTAAGAAATTAAACTTCGATGAAGTAGCTTCTAAAGTATTTGATTTGGTCAATAGATTAGGTATTTAGACAGTACTAGTAGACCCTAGTCAACTGGTTTAGAGAACTACTGCGGCACAGTATGATTCTGATAATAATCGCATATTACTACGAAACGATTATAAGTCTTATCTTGATAAGACTGGTACGACCTTAAATCGTTTACTACTTCACGAATACATACATGTTATTACTTCCTATGCCATAGATAATGCAGATGAGATGCCTGCTGATGTTCAGACTGCAGTAAAAACAATAGAAGCTGCTTATAAGACATTATTGGAAAAAGAGAAAGGTAACTATATCGAATTTATGGGGAGTCTAATTTCAAACAGTGATGACTATTACGGGCTTACATCTAAGTATGAGATGATTGCTGAATTGGCGAATCCTAATTTTAGGAAGATACTAAACAAACACAATTTACTAGATGGGTTAATTTCAAATATTAAAGACCTTATATTTAAGCTATTCGATAAATTTGGTATATCACATAATTCTACACTTGAAGATAGTTTAATTGCTAGTCTTAATACACTAGTTGATAACTTTGATTCAACTGTCTACAACAATTGGAATAAAACCAGAACTGCACAAAGATGGTTCCGTGATAATATTCAACGAGTATCACTAAATGAATTTATTGGTAATAAGGTGATGGATCAAGTAAATAAATAGTTAGAAAACAAACCTTACGAAGAAGTTGCTGAAATTACCATAAATATCCCTATAAGTATAGCCGAGAATATATATAATTAGCTCGGTGGCTAGAACGCAAAGAATAAGCCGTTTGTATTATCATTTGATGGCGGATCCGTCGTGTTTGCAAGATTAACTGGTTTAAAGCCAAGTGATAAAAAGATGCAGGGAAAATATAGTGAACTTGACACGTATGATATGACGATAGAAACTCATCCAGAAATAATTCCAATCGAGGAATATGAGAAAGCTGGGAATCAGTATAGACCTCTTGCAGATGTAGGTTCTACTTAGGCTTTAACTGGTATTGATTTGGTATCGCTATACGACCAAGGAAATCGTAGAGTATCTGAAGTATTAGATTAGCTAAGCGATCTAACACAAGAAGAGAGACAAACCTACTTGAATGAGTTTGCACAATACATGCGAGATAATAATGTCAACACTCAAGACAAATTAGAAGAAGCACTACGCAAGTTTATTTGTAACTTATAATTCCAAATATTATGTATAAATGCCCAAATAAAAATCTTCCAGAATGGAAGGAACTTGAAAGAGTGGTACCAGAGGTTGCATACACTATCTGGGATATGAACAATGGTCATGGTATAGATAAGGCTCCGAATGGGGAGCCTTCTATCCTATTCTAGAATCTATTAGATTATTTTGATGGAAACAGAGATGAAGCTATAAGAGCAAAAGTAAAAATCTTTTCTATTCCATTTAAAAATTGGTTTGGTGATTGGATTAACGATCCAAACGAATCTTCTAAAATAGTAGATAAAAATGGTGAGCCTTTAATTGTGTATCATTATAGTGACGCACAATTAACAGAATTTTCAACAGAATATGACAATTATTTCTTTAAGTTTAAAGGAGGGACAAAATAGGCAATATTCTTTACTGCCAATCCAAGTCCTAAGAAAGGAACAGTATTAGATAGAAAATATAGAATACCTGTGTTCTTAAATGCTAGAAGCGTAATCGAGAAAACAGGTACTAAAGATGAAATTAGATAGTAGGGAGAAGATTTTGTATCTACTGTAAATAGATCTGCTAAAGAAGCAGATGCTGCTATATTTCATAAATTTGATGATAATCAAGAGGTAAATCAAGAAATATATGTTGTTCACAAACCGAACAATATTAAATCTGTATAGGACAGTGGATATTTTACAGTAGATAATAATATTTACAGCCCTGTTGAATCCACTGTAGATTATTATTCTACAGAATTTAAAACATTTAGTGAAGACGAAATTAGAGTTTTAGAAGAAGTATCCAGTTTATATACAAAAATACAGAAGGGATTAAAAGATAGACTGAATGCTATCAAAAGATATTCTAGCAAAAATCCCAAAGTATGGAGAGATCTGCAAAACTTAATATAGAAATTATCTACATCAGAAACTGAACAAGGTATAATCCAATTTCTAGAACACGTTAGAGACTCCATAAACGATAGTAAGAATTTCTTAAGTAAGCCTATAGAAGAAATTAATGCTAAGTAGATACGACAACTATCTAATGATTATGTAGGGTTCTATAAACCTCTAATAGATAATATTCAATATATTGTTGATACTACAGATATATTTAAAGGAATAGATAACTATGATGATGTAATTAATCTAGTAGCAGAAATGTCCTAGTCTATAACTACTGTGAACAATAAATTTATAAATGTTCTCAAAAGTAAGGGGTATCAATATTTACGTCAATACCTTTCACAACAAGGCATGCCTGATAGTTTCATTTAGGGTACTATTAATTGGCTAGATGATCCCAAACACGATTCAAGTATATTTATGAATTGGTTTGGAATGGCTACTAATAGTGATAATGCTGTTCAGCAAGCTATTGCTAAGATGTTGAATGATGTGAAGAACGCTACGGATAGACAAACTTTAGAAGTAGGCATTAGATTAGTAAAAGCACTGAATAAAGCAAAGGAAAAATATGGGAATGACGTATAGAAATTGCTTTATGAGAGAGACGATGATGGTAGTTATACTGGATATAGAGTAACTAGAATAAATTAGGGTAAGTATAATCGTACAAAGAAGCAATTCTTAGATAAACTTGCAAAACAATTAGGAATAACTAAAGATTCTAATGGTTAGTACGAATTACCACTAAATTAGGATATATAGAAAAAGTGGTTTGATAGTATAAATAAATGGTACAATGATCACGCTGATAGAAAATATGTATCAGAATACTATACACTTAGAAATAAGATGTTGTCATAGAAAACTAGAGATGCTCAATAGGAGATATAGAATTATATAGATAACATTACCAATCCTATTACTATAGATGGCATAGAATATGATAATCTATTAAGTGCATCCGAATATAATCAACTATAGGAATTGCGTAAACAAAAAAAGATGTTAGCAAATCCATATAATTTGGATGGAAGTGAAAAGACAGGTGATGACGCCCTAATAGCCAAAGAACTTATAGCTTTTAATGAAGAAGTATCAAAACATATCAAATATGATACAGATATATAGAAATATCAGGCAGATAGATCTAAAGTAGCTAAAAGATATGGCGATAATTCAGAATAGTTAAAATTGTGGGAAGAGCGTAATACTGTTGAAAGATATAATTAGGCTTTCTACGATAGAATAGATAGTTTAGACAAAACTCCATAGTCAGATACCTATGAACGTCTAAGAACTAGAAGAAGAAATTTATTATCTTTGTATAAAGATCCTAATACAGGTAAAATAAACACAGATGCTATATCTGATGCTGAAAAGAGAGATCTGTTACAGCTAGATCAAGATATAGCTTCTTCATATTCTCCGAGTTAGGATACAGAAAGAAAAGGTCCTCGATTGTCTGATTTTGCAGAAATAGCTACTACAGAGCAATATCATATAGATATGGAAAAAGCTAGAAACAATGGTACATTAGCATACAATGATTGGTTCAACAGAAGTCACTATGAAGATGTTAGAGGATTTATGAGACCGGCATCATTTTATACTGAACTTAGACCATTACCACAATTTATGGATCAATATAAAGAAAGGGTTCCTTCTATAAAATACTCATCAATATCGCCCAGTTCTGATTGGTATAATTCTAACTGGGATCCAAATGGTCCGTCTATTTAGCCTAATAAAAAGTTGTATGATAATAGTAAAGCTTATAATGCTGTATTGAATAAACCAGAAGTAAAACAACTATATGATGAGATAGAAGCTATTATGGACGAAGCTAACAAGTATGTATCTTTTATGTAGTTTGCTAATGATCATAGAATGCCTCAAATACCTGCTAGATTTATGCAATCTTTGAGCCGTAAAGATGGTGTACTAGATAAATTAGGATATGTTTTTGAAGATTTTGCTACTACTAAAGATGATGACTTAGACTTCGTGAACGAATTTTCTACTATGCCTAATGGAGATCCAATTAAAGTAATACCTACTAGATTTATAAAGATGTTAGATGATCCTAATATAATATCTACTGATGCTGTTGCAGCTGTAGTTTAGTATTATAATATGGCTGCTAATTATCGTAATATGTCAGAAAAATAGGATGACGTAGAAATGATGTTAAATCTACTGAAATAGGTATCTATTCGCACTAAAAAAGAACTTAAAGGCGCAGGATCTACAAATGTATATAAGTAGTCTTAGTTATTAGTAGATAGATTAATGTATGGAAGGAATAAATCTCCTATATTAATGAATGCATTTGGTAAAGAATTAAATGTAGGTAAAATGTTAGACATAGTTAGAGGGTTTGTTACAAAAGTAAATCTATCTGGTAATCTATGGTCTATTGGAACCGGATTTTTTACTGATGTAACATATATCACTTTAGAGGCTAAAATGGGAAGATTTTTTGACTTAGAAGATCTTAGGTATGCTTAGACAGAATTTTCTAGAGAATTACCAAACATGTTATCTAACATAGGTAATCCAGATCCTAAAGGTAAATTACCATATTTATTAGCTCTTAATCAAGTAGTAAAAGATAATTAGGAACTATTTGACAGATTAGATGAAAGCTAGGTATTAAGATCTATAAATTAGAATTTTTGGTTTGCAGGATATACTCAAGCAGACTATACTGTAAAAAGTCATACTCTTATAAGTATCTATCATAATTATCGTTTCGTTAAAGGAGATGGTTTTTTATCTAAATCATAGTATATAGGTAAATATTATCCTAACGATAGAAAAAGAGGAGAAGTAAATTTCAAATAGTTAGGTGTTACTTTATATGATGCATATATAGTACAGAATAATGGAGACGTTACAGTAGATACTAAGTATAAGGACTATATTACTGAAAAATTATTAAACGACGTAAAAAATAGAATACAAATAATAAGTAAGAGAATAGACGGTACTATACGTGAAGTAGATAAAGCGTAGGTTCATGCTAATTCTATAGCATCCTATACAGTCATGCATCGTAATTTTATGGTATCTGCTTTACACGATAGATTCAAAAGAAGGTAGTTTAATTTAGATTTAGGAGTAATAGAAGAAGGGTATTATAGAGTTACAGGTAGATTTCTACAAAATGTTATAGGAAATAGACATTTCGCTTTAACTTAGTTATTAGCCGATTATGATAACATGAAGGAGTATGAGCAATATGCTGTTCGTAGAACTTTAAATGAATTAATGTTAATAGCAGGATCTACTACAGTTGCTGTAATACTAGCTAGTATAGTAGACGGAGATGATGATTATGATACTTGGTTGACTTAGTCCGTAACTTATCTTGCAATGAGGTCTGCTTTTGAATTTCGAACTATGTATAATCCATTTGAATTAATGTCTCTAATTAAATCTCCTACAGCAGCTTTCAATTGGTTTGATAATGCATCTAGTTTTATTAACTTAGTTAATCCATTTGCGTATACAGGTAATAAAACGCCATTTACTATAATTGATAGAGGAGTATACAAAGGCATGCCTGTAATACTAAGAAACATTATTAAAGTAACTCCATTTAAAAGTATGTTTGAAGCTCAAGATCCAAAATCGAAACGTAATTATTTACAAAATCAATTGATGAACTTCTAAGTTTCTATTCAAATTATCAATTCGTTGAAATTACTGCAAAAAAGAAAAGCCTACTAGAAATAGTAGGCTTATTTGTTATCTTTGTCTATTAGATCTAGATAACTATAATAGTCTTCTTCTGGTAATTCAGCCTCTATAGTTTCACCATTCCTATAATGAGGATAAAATAAACGTTTAGATAGTTCTGGAACTGGCACGTTAGTCCAGAATCTATTTATATCAAGCGTAGCTTCTAAACTAAATGTTTTACCATAATTTTTAAGACTATTAATATCTTTTTTGTACTTAGGATTACTGAAACAATAAATTGTATATGGCTTATTGTTTATAGTAATATATTTAATATTATAAATAGTATCAAGATTTTTAAGCTTACAGTATCTATCTAGAGATTCTCTAGTATTTACTGAACTATCGTATACAAGAAAGACCTTATCTTCTAAATAAGGTCTATTTTTGTCACTTGTATATGCATTTATAAATCCACTTTCTACAGTTAAATCTCTCCAAGTTAGATTATCATCTAATAAAGGAACTATATATATACTTACATCATTTAAGGCTTTCAGTTCCATTTCCTTCGTAATATTCACGAGTATGGTCCCAATTTCCTGTCTGATAATGGTATGAAATTTCTGTTAAAGTATCTGCTATTAGGTCTTTACGGTCTAATAACTCTTTTTCGTTTAACATATTAAATACTCTTACTTCATTATTACCATTGCTTTGAATTGCAATAATGTATGCTTCTAAATCAAATTCCTCTATATTATATCCTAGATCAGACATATACCATGTAAGAGCTAAAATATAGAATGCAATTTGTCTATAGTAGTCATATTCTTCTACAGAATGCTTAAAATTATAAACATCTGCTGTAGTTTTTAAGTCTATAAGGATTATCTTCTTATTAACAAAATCAATTTTAACTCTGTCTAATAAGGACTTACAAGATACTCCTTGTTTTGTTGCTTCCCAGTTTATATGAAACTCATTATTGCAGTCCCAACCAGGATTATTTGTAAGTAAATCTTTTGCTTTTTTGTGATTATTAATATTCTCTTCTATTCGTTTAAGCATATTTAAATCAGCAAATGATATTACTGTAAATGTTTGATTTTTATCTAAAAATTCAATATACTCTGCAAACTTGAGTTGTAACTCTTTTGCTTTCTTTAACATTGCATCTTTAGACATGTTATTACCAGAGTATGCAGATTTATATGCATCTAGTAATTTATCTTCTTCTAATAATTCTGTAGAATGAAAATAACGTTCACAAAATGCAATCTGCTGTGCTGTTTTAGGCTTCTCATAGTCAATAATCATATAATTATGCCAGAATTCATCTGGCTGAAGTAAGTACATGTGTATCATAGTACCTTTTTCAAGATACTTTCCACTTATACCCTCTTCTTTACCGTCAAGCATATCCTTGAGGTAACGTGGTCCTTTTTTCAAGAACCACCCTATTGCACTATTGGAGATTCTTGATGAATCAGAGTAATATTCACAATCTATTATCATTCGTAATATCTCCATTTAAAACCACAACAATGATTACGTTCTCCTTTACAACATTTTATTATATTAGAACTTTTAATATTATATTCGTTAGCAGCTTCTTTAATACTATTCCACCGCCTTAATTCATTCATGTCTAAATCATACTGAATTATTTTTCTAATAATATTATTCTTACTTCTTCTTAAATTAATACTTTTATAAGTATTATTATACTTATAACTGCACCATTCTAAGTTTTCTATATTATTATTAGTTTTATTTTCATCTTTATGATTTACGCATTGTAAATTATTAGGGTTATCTAAAAAGTGTTCTGCTACTAATCTATGAATTAATAATGTTTTATGTGTATTATCTTTTGATAATACAACATATTCATAACCAGCTGTTGTAGTATTTGTTTTACGTATTTTTTCTCTGATCGTTTGAAAAGTATTCTTAACTTTAGAAGGTACTTTTCTTTCAAGAGATTTTACTTTACCAGTATTGCTTATCTGATAACTATTTTCAAAACCTTTTATATCTTTCCAAATTTCCGTCATAAATCTTTTTTTCGTTTAATATCTATAACGTAATCTTTATAATAAGGTTTCTATTTTCATGCTGCTTCTTCTAATTCTACTTTAGGAGTATCTTCTTCCTCATCATAATCACTACAGAAACTCCCAGAAGTATCCCATTCGTTATTGTCTTCTTCTAGGGCCTTTATAAATTCTTTCTGCATATCAAGAAGAGTATTACACTCTTCTAAAGTAAGAGGTTTATTTCCATTTAGTTTAAAATAGTCTCTTATAACAAGTCTTAAATACTCTATAAATTCGGTTTTTAATGTAATTTCTTCTTGTGTCATAAAATCTAATGTTACTATATTTAAATCTTTTTTAAAGTTATAACTATTATCTAGTATAGAACAGTTATATTTTCTGTGATTTTTATTAGATACTCCTTCGTGCCAATGTCCAAATAAATGAACTTTGGATTTACCAAAAGTATAATGTCCTAATGCGTTATTATAATTGGGATTATCATGAGTAATTAGTATATCACATTTTGGTATCTTATTATATAGTTCATTATCTTGCAATTCAAATGCCCACCTTCCTTGCTGAAACAAAATAGGGTTTATCCAAGGTGTTCCGTAGAAACTAACTCCTTTATAAGTGTAAGACTCATCAATAAGCATTTCTACTTTATCATTAGTTATAGCTCTCATAAGTGCTTTAACTACTTCCCATGTTCCTTCAATATACATTCTTTCAAGATAGAAATCATGATTTCCAGGTACTATTATTACTTTATTGCACGGTAGATTATTTATCCATTTAATAAAGTCTTCAGTAAACCATTTATCAGATTCTTTTATATCTCTCTGAATATTTAAAGGAACTATATCACCACAAATGCACAATACATCGCACTTAGGAATCTCATTATATAGATTCCCATGTATATCACTAATTCCACATATTTTCATATTGTAAGAATTTAGTAAGTTTATAAATAAGTATTGAATAAAATAGTATCATTAGAATAGATCTTCAATTATTTCATCCTCATCAGAAATATTAGTTCCTGTTCTTATTACTCCATTTAAGCTAAGATTCATATCTTTAACTAATTCATCTAATGGAATATCTTCGAAGAGAACAACTTCATCTAAGAATGCTGAAATATTATCAAATGATTTAACTTCCATATGCTCGACAATGAAGTTCACGACTTCATCTATATTCTTTATTCCTTTATCTTCTGCCATACAGCGTACAAATACAGAATTAGAGTTTGCTTTGTATTCTTTAAAATAACGAACACGTGAACAACGATCAAAGAAGTTATCGTCTATCTGATCTGTTTTGTTACAGGTCATCAATACTAGTTTTTTAGATGTAGCTTCCACACCGTCTAAGAATCCTAATAGATCCTTAGTTTCCCACCAATAAGTGTTTTTTTCAATCTCATCAAACATAACTACTACAGGAGTAGTAAAATGTTTAAAGAAACTAGTAAGTTTATTAGCAGGGTAGTCGTTTGCGACTATGATAATAGGTAAATTACTTTCTAGGGCAATACGTTTAGAGAGCATTGTTTTGCCTGTACCTTTAGTACCTGCAAGCAATATACCGGTTGTCTTTCCAGAATTATCAGAATTAAAATAACTTAATACACGTTTGATAAATTTATTATCTTCTTCTAGTTTGTATAATTTCTTTGGCATGTTCAAATCACCATTTTCTTTGAGATAAGATTTACCTTGCATTCTATCATACTCTAGATCGTATACTTTGTTACTTATGAGTTCATAAGAAATACCTTCTAACTTAGGTTTAACTGTAATCTCATTTCCGATCTTAATAAATTCTGCCATAATATTCATTTTTTATGTTTTCAACTTGCTGATTAACTCATCAACTTGTTTCTGTGTATGTACCACATAAAACGCTGTATTAGGTTCATGTGTGTACAAATAGTAGTTAAATAACTTTTCACGTAAAGGCCAAGCTTCATTAGGAAAGCCTTTACATTCAATCACAAAACCTTTACCAACAAAGTCTGGTAAATAGGTTATTGCTCTATATTTTTTGTTGTTAAAAGTAAAAGCTGGAAGTAGTTCGTATCTATATATTTCATAATCTGCTATGATATTTGCTTCTTTCAGCTTTTTGTATGTATATGTTTCAAGTTTACTTCGAAATTTAATTCCGTCATATTCATTAGGGGTTGTATTTCGAACTCTACCTTGTTTTTTCTATTTCTTCATATAACCAATTTTTTACTTTTTCAAATCCATTAGCTTTAATAGCATCAGAAATGTCTTTTGCTTTAAACTTTTTATGGACTAGCATGCCTTCTAAACCTGTTTTCTGGCTCATTTTGCGAAGGTATCTTACTCCAGCTTCATCTCTATCGAATAGTATAATAATGCGCTTAAAACGTTTCTTAAGTCTATCTAATACCTTTTCAGGTATAAAAGTTGATTCTGAAGACGGAGATATTGCTGGTATCCCCATTTCGTATAAACACATGACGTCTTTCATACTCTTTGTAATAATGAGTATATCTCCAGTCTTAGGTAACTGTTTATAACCTTGAATATCTAATTCAGTTAGGTTATTACGCCATTTTGTATATTTGTCTGCTAAAGGTTTATATATCTTAAAATGATTATAAACTTTATATGCATACATTGGATTATCTTCTTTGTAAACGCTTTTTACTATGCCGTTGCATAGGTAGTACTTTATACTACTTACTCCAAACTTCTTTAAAGTATCTACCGTAATATTAAAATGCTTCCAGTAATTGATGTCAGTATCAGTGAAATTCTGACGTACTACACCAATTACTGTTTCAGTTGACGGTATATATTGCTTAGAGCTAACTAATTGCGTATCTTTAGTAATTTTAAGTTTCTGAATAATATCCTTAAGTATATCATTATAATTTGTTAATCCAGTATAAATACTTACAAATTTAATAACGTTACCGCATTCTCCAGTTCCATGATCTTTAAACATTAACTGTTTACTAGTTCTACTATAGAAACATCCAAATGATGGGTTTCTATCTTTACGAAACGGACTATTGTAAATCATTCCTACTTTAAAATTACCTATATACGCAGCATATATATCATACTCCGTTACTTTAGAAAGTATATAATCTAAAGTAATATTATCATTATCGTTTATTATTTTCGTTGTATCGTAAATCATATGATATATTTTTTAGTAGGAGTATAGAGATTCGAACTCTATAACAAATAAGAAATATATCTTTTTCTTATTTATACCATGTCCTAGAATATCTAGAACTCCTATTTAAAAACGTAGGTTGTGTACTATTTTCAGTCTATGCATTTTGCGCCTCCGACACACCTTACTTACAAGGTATTACCCCCGTTAGTTACTTGCTCACATAGTGGTACACTAACCTACGTATTCCTAGCTTATGCTCTAGGTAGCAACTATTATTTTATTTTTCTTCTTTAAAAAGGAAGATCACCTGCTGAATCAGAAGATGTTTCCATTAGAGGATTAGTATCCTTAGTTTCTACATCTGCTATTACAGGTTTAGTAAATTGGTCTATACTCAATTCTGCAATTTTACTCTTTTCTCCTTCAGGAAGATTCATCGGTTCGATAAAAGTAAATTTACAATAATTAGGCAATGTAGTATATCCCTTTTTATTATATACTATCTTTACTCTAAGTAAAATATTCTTGTTTGCTGCATTTAGCATCATAGCAACCCAATCAACAAAGTCTTTATAAGAAGAACCAGCAAATACTAGCGCTTCTTTAGGATAGAAACATTCAAGAATTTGCATAATTCTTTTAACTTGTTTACTACCTCTAGTTTGACATTCCTCATCAGACTCTCCAGGTTTCTTAGTAGATTCCCATTCTGTATGAGTTAAATCTTGTCCTTCTTTAGTAAATTTTACTTCAAGAAAGATATTTTCGTTAATAGACTTGTCAACTTTTGCTCCTACAAGCTGTACGTCTTCATGGATACCTGCTTCCAAGTATTTACTTTTTAAAACGTCTGTAGTCTCTATTTTGTTTGCTAATTCTGTGCTATAAATCATAACTTAATCATTTTTTATTCAGGTAAATAAATTTTGTCCCAATAAGTAGTAATTACATTATCTGCATCACTTTCTGCTACTACTATATTCTTTCCTCTTAGATGAGGTGCTCTTGCTTCTCTTACAGAATTATCTCCTCCTTCAAAAGAAATATGAGTTTCATTCTTTTTTCTATATACATAGCCTACTGCATCCGCTTCACCACATATAATATTTGCAAGTTTACCTACTAAATCAAGAGACATTTCAGATAATTCTTCTCCTTCTTTATTAATCATCTTATCTTTTAAATGACCAATTAGGATTAGATTATCGCATAGTTCTTTAAACATATCTATTACTTTTCTTACAGCTTGTTGTAAATATAAGTAACCAGATCCATTTGGCAGTGTTCTAACATCAGAACCAGTATAGCCTTTCCCCATTGGAGTAGCCTTATACAATTGTACTGCAAAACTCATGCACATTTCTTCTAATCTAGAAGCATTATCTATAGTAATATACTTATAAGGTTTCTTACCTGTTTGCTTAATTTCTTCTTTAATAGCACTAGCTATATCTCCTAAATCCTTTACAGATCTAGCTTGTATAGCTAATGCTTCCAAAAACTCTGATCCTCCTTCTAAGTCTATAATTAGATTATTATCTAATCTAGATACTAAGGTAGTTTTACCAGCTTTTGGTTTGCCAAATAGTATTAAAAATCTAGGATTTTCTACCTTGGCTTTTATCTTTTCTTTTGGTAATACAATCATAAAGCTTATTTATGTTATATTCCTCTGATAAGTTTCTGATAAGTTTCTGATATATGGAATAATTATTTTATTAGAATAAACCACGATTTTTAATCTTAATCGTGATATTGATAATAGTTTTCTTAGTTTTAGGTTTCAAATGGTTCAATGAACCCGGCATGATTGGAATAATATCGTATCCAATCTGTACGAAATTATCGAAGATCTTAATAGGGGTACCAAATTCGTCTTCAAAGTCATAATCTTTCTCAAATGGATAATTTTCTTTAGCAAATATATCAAGAGCATTAATTGCTTTAAAGAACTCTTTCTCAAGATCGAAATTAATAGTATCTTCGTTCCAACACTTAAACGGACAGTTAGCGCATTCTTTAGGAAGCCAGCTAACTTTATGAGTATTGCTTAAGCCAAGAGTAATAATATCTCCTGCAGATGCATACTCTACACCATTATTAGAATATGGATAATCAAATTTACTATCTACTGTCAACCAAGGGTAGGCAGTGATTACTTGTTTCAACAAATTATCTTTATAAATTTTTGCAGTATCTTCTTTCTTCGGTAATGTAATTGTATATGTTTTCATAATTTTCAGCCTTTTTTAATTGTTATTACTAAACGAAAATTTCTTTGCTGGTTCTTCGTCTCGTACTGTTTCAATTAAATTATTGTATTTTAGATCGTTATCAAACTCTAATATTGAACATTCGCCTGCATCTCTGTTTTTTAGTATATGCAGATAGACTTTGTTCTTAACTAGTAAACGATTCGGTCCATATTGTTGTATATTGAGTAGTTCTGGTCTATGAATACAAATAACATAATCAGAAGCATGAAATATTGTATCAGCAGAAGAAATATCACTACGCATTGGATAATGCATAGAAGGATTGTTAATTCTATCAGGAGCTTCAATGTTTCGGTTCATCTGTGATAACTGAATTATAGTAGTATTAGGGTATTTTTTTACCTTAATAAATAGTTTCTGTAAATCCGAAATCACTTGCAAGGCAGAAGCTTGACCTTCAACAAGTAATGTATGATCTAATATAATCACAAATCTCTTGCCTTTAGCCTTGTTCTCATAGAAGTAATCTATAGTAGAAGCTATATTGTCAACTGTTCCCGGTGTATCTACATAATATATCGGATATGACTTTATCTGTTGAGTTGTTTCTTCAACATTCTCTAATAATTCGTCTGTAAGACTATCATTAGCGCTATATAGCTCAGCAGTAGTTTGCCTTAACTTACTGCTTATTTTTCTACCTACTTGCCTAGAACTTAGCATCTCAAAAGAGAAATTAAGTACTATAACATCCTGATCAGAATTGAGATCTATTAAATCGTTTTCTAACGTATTCACAAATGAAGACTTTCCACTACCAGATATACCTACTATAGTATAAATAGTATTGGGTTCAATTCCTCCCATACATTGAGTATTGAACTTCTTCCACCTTGTCTTAAGAGATTCAATCTCATGATTTTTTCTCTTCTTTATATATTCTACTGCTTCTATAGCTGCAGAAGATATATGACGAAATGTAAGTGTATTAGTAGATATCTGTTCCATAATTATTTTCAATTAATGGTTGTTCTACTTTCATTTGCTCTTCATAGGTTTCCCACTCATGTTGAGTGAGCCATTTCCACATAGTTTTCATATAACCTATTTTTCCAGTAAGCATTTTATTCTCTATCTCAAATTTAAGACAGTTGCATATATGCTGATGCATAGCTTTACTTTTGCCTACTATACGATTATATTCCTTTCTACATTTGTTTATATTAGCTCTTAAGAAACCTTTGGTTCCGTCAGGTCTTATAACATAAACTGGAAATAGGTCATAAAATTCATCAAACATAGATTTATCTTCTTTTAGAAGTTCAATTAATTTTGATGTTTTACTTATGACTTGGTTACTATCAGATTTTGTGATAGTTATTAAACCTTGATTTTCTAACTCTTGTATTTCTTCTTCATTAACTAGGCTGAGAAGTCTCTGAATGTCTTGATTGATGGTTTGATTATCATTCAATACTAGGGTTAGGAATACTAACTGATTAATAGATAAATTTTCAATCCGTTCAAGGATTGAGGTGTCTATTTCTAAAATCATATTCTCATATTTTTTATATGAGCTATGTTTTTTCTGAAATATATTTGATAAGTCTTTGTTAATCCCATAGACTCATTTGTAACGGTTTTAATTCACGGATTATTTTATAGGCTTCCATAATATAGTACCTATAATTAATCTTTCTCTCTTCAATTGGTTTATCATCTAAGTAATTTAATAAAGTAACACCTGATGCAGTAAGCATATTCTGATACTGTTTTTCTGTAGGACATGGAATACTTATATCAAAACGATTAGTATCTTTTTCCTTCCATTTCCATAGATAAGCACCATTAGTACTTGCATAGAAACGATTAGTCCTTTGTTGTTCTTTATTATTATACTCAACATGCCATTGTTTACCAGTTTTTTCAGCCATTAGAAAATCTCTAATATCTTGGCAACCTTTTATAGTTTCTTCTACTGGTACTCCGTTCTTAAAAAAGTTTATTACTGCTTTCGGTATGATCTTCGGAGTTAAACCTTTCCCTAATTTCACAGTAGTAATAAACATACCCTTTTCTTTTACTTTATCATCTTCAGTAATAGCAAAGTAGTCATTTATAGCATATTGATACATAGCCTTAAAACGTTCCTCTTCTAAAGTAAGTTTAGTAAGTTGTTCCCATTCTCTACATACTTTGTTTACACTGTCATATACAGATTTTTTAAGTAATACAAACAAACCGTCTGTATTAGCTTGGATGATTCGGCATCCTAATTGGGTTAGTTTTTCAGCTAGCATTAGTAATAGTAACTGTCCATTTATACGTATTTGCATTACTGCAAATGGACTATAACAGAAATTGTGTGGATTCTGTAAGTTACCTGATAATCCATTGAGAGCAAGCTTTAAGGTTTCGTTTTTAACCTTATTGCCATTGTGTTTAGCTTCGATACGCTCATCTTTAATTTGCTTATATACTTCTAAGAACTCAGGTCCTAAATGTTTAGGATAGAATTCATATTCTATTAGCATACTTGGATATAGTGATGCAACATCTATATCAATGAGCATTTCATCTTCTTTTGGTATAACTATTTCAGGATCATTTACTGAATGAATTCCTCCAACTCCTACAGAGTATCTTAGTCCTTCAAATATGAATTTATTTTCATATCCTTTTCTTCCTGGGGATACTATTTGGCTTTTCATATCATCTAATACCTTTTGAAGTATAGGACTATCATACTTAATAAATGGTAGTATTACCTTATTTAATGGTATTACATCCATTGGAGATCTTAAATCTTTAATATCATACCAGGTTTGACCTGTTTTTTCAAGATATTTCCGCGTTAAAATCTTCATTCCAATGTTTACTCCGTCTTTACTAAGTACTCTTACTCCGTATTCATCTTCAATAGCTAACCTTAAATCTACATCTTTTTTACATCTATTGAGTAATTCCTCAGTAGAATTAACATCATTAATATTATATTCAATCATTGAATCTATCTGATTTTCAGGTAAATCTGCCTGCCAATCTGCAACAAATTCTTGTACATTTTTGTATTGCATTGTTACTTGAATCTCTTTCAAACCTACTCTTAACTTATTACTATAAAGCATAGTAAGAATATCAAACGAATCAAAACAGATCATATATTTCCATTTACTCCATGCTCTAATATCGTCTTCGCTAGAAGTAGTAATTACTTTACTTAAATTAAATATAGATCTACATATATCTCTATATCCTTTGTATTTCATTATAATATAATAATCTATTATGTAATTTATAATAGGATTATCGTAATGAAGATTATTATAACCACAAAATAATTTATCAGTATTTAACTGAATTTTCGTAGTATATAAATCTCCGAAAGTATAATCTGTATCAACGGTATGAAAGAAATTAACTAATTCATCTAATTGATTTCTTCTGCAAGATATTTCAAATTTATGCAACTCACCTGTTTCTGTATTTTTTACAGTACAATGGAAAACATTGGGGAATACCTCAATATCATATACATAAACAATCTTATCTCGTATAATCATAATATAATAATGTTAGTTTGTTCCCTATTTCGGATTTGAACCGACGACCTCCCCTAACATATACGAATATATAGTAATACGAATATTACATCAATATATACGAATTACAGGATGCTCTACCACTGAGCTACTAGGGATCCATGAAATTATGCTGCAAGCAATTTTGACTTAGTATAATATATAATATTATTATCTTTACTATCCTGGATTCTAATACCAGTTACATCATCATTGTCTGCATATTTTTTAGCTATTTTCATAGCTTTATTTTTAGCGTCTTCACGAGAAGATGCTTTAAAATAGTCTGTCAAAAAATCATAATCTCTTTGTGGATTATCTTCTGACTTTTTCTGTACTACATACTGAAATGTACGTATATCAGTTTTTTCTTTCACTGATAATTCAGCAGCAGTATACCCTTTCTGAATCTTTTTGTTGACGAATTCAGAAATATGTTTGCGCTCTTTAAGCAGTTGTTCTCGTAATCCTTGCTTAATTCTAATACGCTCCTTTATCTGTTCTTTAGTTAACGTAACAGGTTTTGGTTTTTCAAATAATTTGTTTTTTACAATACGTGTAAATTTACGTTTTTCCTTACTAGTATACTTGATAGTAGGATCATATCCTGCTTCTTTAAGTATTTGTTTAATGCGTTCTTTCTTAGAAAGCTTAGCATTTTTATTCTCATTACGAGATTCTGTTGCTATTTTTGTTGTATATTCTGCTTGACGCTTATCTATATAAATGACTTTTTCCATAATCTTGATAATTTTTATTCTTTATTACTTGTTAAGTAAAATCCTTGTATTTTCTTAGGAGACTTAACGTTATTATTCTCTTTGTACATTATACCTACACAATTATAACCTAATACAATATGTTCTATATTTGTACAAGCATTAAGAGCATCGTTTACACGACGCTCAAATGCTTTATTAGTTTCAAATAAACTTTTTCTAATATATTTAGCTTTCATTATGCAACTAAGGCTATAGGAGCAGATTCAATATTTAGTTCTGCACTATTGTTGAAATCTTCAAGTTCCTTATTAAGTTTATTAATTTCTAATTGTAATTTATTTTTTAAGTTTGTTATATATGCAGAAGTAAGTTCTTCTGTAATATTTAATCCTTTCTTACTCTTAGCTCGTTTGATCTTAGGATCAATAGTACGTACCTTAGTAAGATGAAATAGTTGTTCAGATTTCTCACTTAGTGAGAAAATAGTAAAATAGTTATTACTAGTAGGAAGCTCTGAAAACTTTTTATATCCCATATTAATACATTGCAGATATAGCTTCATTAGAATGCGTTCTTCTGCCATTTCTTCAATTTTTGTTAAAAGCACCTTCAAATCAAAATTGCGAGTTGCTTCTTTAGATATAACATTTTCATTTTTAATAATATTCCAGTACTTAGTAATTTCTTTACTTAACTCGTCACGACGAGTTTTTGCATATTTAGATGTAATTGATTTCATATTCAAGTGATTTGTTTTTTAAGTTAATACTTGACCGAAATCGTTTACTAGTTTGTCATGCATGACAGGCTCAAACTGCCGTCTCTATTAAATAGCGCTCTAATCAACTAAGCTAATGCATGAGAATTAAAAACTACCCAATTCAGCAGTTTTTATAAAAAAGTACCCAATTCAGTACTTAGAAATGTTTAATCATTAGGTCCAATTCAACCTTTTCTGATTTTAACAATTTTGTTGTTTAGCTTTCCGATGATCGGTAATATCCGTCCACCACCGAGATCTACACCTACGCCAATCTCAACATCATCGTCAAGACTGTACTCGTGTTTATACTGTTCACGTTGTTCTTCTGCATATTTTTTTGCATTTTCCTGATTGATATATTTAGAATGTAGTTCCCCGTCTGAACAATTCCTCATACTATCAAACAAAATATCTACTACGCAGTCGAAGTCACGTTCTTTTACAGCTTTATCAAGAATACTTTTAGTAATTCCGTCAAAAGCAACATCATTTCTGGATCCATTAGATCCAGTAATTGCGTCTGCTATACGAATTGATGCATCTATAATACTTACCGATTCATAAGAATTACAGCATCTTTGCCACCAAATTGGCCCACGCCCATAATAAAAATAGACGGTTCCATTCTCTTTAATTTGAACCTTTTTAGGAGTTTCAATTACAGCTCCGTTCCGAATCTGAACTTTGCTGAGAATTGTTGGCTCTGAGCAAATAAGTATTCGCAGAAGCTCTACTCTTATAGGAGAAATTCTGCTATTCATAACTTACTTATCCCTGGGCTTGTTCGATAGTTACGTTTACTTCTACTTGATCTTCGTTAGTGATCCCACACTGCCGTAAGTACTCTACTTGAGCACGATCCTGTTGGTCCATAATGTTCCGGACAGTTTCTGCAAGTTGCATGTTTTTACGGGCTTGTTCCTCATAGAAATTCAGAATAGATGAGTTATGCATCTTTAAGCATGTATTCAACTGCGGAAGTTCAGAAGGACCAAAGAAAATAGGTCTTGTAGGATTTGTTGGATCGTTCGGCTTGGTTAATGTTGCAATACAGGCCATTACACTTTCTCGGGTTGCTTTCTGGAAATTCGGTTCAGCAAGATCAAATACCAGTGATGGATCCTGAGACTTCGGATTCAGAATTACCTTTGGATGACCGTCAAAGTCCTTTTCACAAAGTTCAATACCTGTAATATCAATAGGCTTGACTATAAAAATCCGGACATCCTTCCGTAATGTGTTCTTGTCATTCTGAACGTCTTCTTTCCACTTCAGATCCGGGTTGTGCGATACAATCGTATAGATCTGGCTACTAAAGTATTCTCCATACTTTTTGCAAACTTGCCGATAACGAGCCATAATAGAAGCTAACTCCGTGTTAGGAGTAACCATTTGTATTTTACTATTTTGTTCCATAAAAAATGTTCCCTTCTTGATTCCGTACTTGATATACCAATACGGATCATTTTTAGTTTTTAAGTTAATAATAAGTTAATGCTCTCTACTGTTCGATTATTTTATAGTATTACAATAATGGTAATAGTGAATTCAATCACATAATCTACTAAGTATATTTGATAATAAATGTTAATTTATTCGAAAATATCTTTTGATAAATTCTCTGATAAATTTTCTGATAATATGCTTTAACGTCCCGTTTCGACGGTTAAGATTCAATTTTTTCGATGCTTAACGCACCCCTCACCGTTATTTTATATCGCTATTAGTTGCAATATAAAAGACACAGATCATCGACTAAGTAAGTCTACCTGGTATTTCCGTATTATCGAAATTCATAGAATTACGGTCGTTTATCTAACGTTACCAACTCATGAGCTCATTGCTTAAAGCATGACCCACTCATACCATGCATAGGATTTGTTGTTTATAACTGCGCGAACACGAGGATTTCCACCTCTCATCGTCTCCTTGTTGCTTGATTGTTATTACGATCAAGTTAAATACTTCGTCCTTTAATCTACCGAGACAGGGTGATAGACGACAGGTTATTAACGAATCAGCGTTCTCTTTACGTATATATTTGCGATATATACTTTATGAGTTTCTAATGTCAGCGATAACGGTTGGCAGTCTGGGGGTGACTTATACTCCATACGGTCTGTCTTACAAATGACAATTTGCTACTTCTGTACTATCATTGGACTTCCCCAATTTCTATGTGACTCATAGCCTTCCTACACTATGCAGTCTGATTAATAATATTAATTTATTCCCTTAGAACAGATTTAACTAGGCCGGTTCTATTCGGCATTAACTTTCAGATGCAGTAAAGTAACATCATCTGTTACAGTCCTACCTCTCTGGTTCCAGGGTTCTAAGCTGGAGCAGCTTGGCTCTTACTTGTTAATCTATTGTTTTTGACTACTACTAATATCTCCTACTCTGGAATGAGTGTGATAATCTAGTAATACACCTTTTACATATCTTGAAAGGTATAAGCTCTGCTGTTTTTTAGAAGGAGTACCAAGACTCTCCTTTGTTTATTATTTTATGTCATAATCGTACTTGCTAAAGGTACGTGACAACTAGAATCAGGGTTATTGCGCCCTCAAACCGCTTAGACATCTTTGTCTATTCATTCCTCATTCAATTATACTCACACGAACGAATAAGCACGTGAGTCACTTTAGACTTGAAAGACGGTATCAATCTCATATACCTCATCCCTTATACGTAAATTCTTTTGCGGCACGCTAGTTACGGTAGCGCACAGGATTGGCTCCTGCTCCCTGGTAATCAGTCGGATCATGGATCTGCACGTAGCTTCACTCCCCGGATCATTGCATGTCCAGCCTTCATATCTTTACTTTGTATAAGTATGTACCATAACACGGTTATCCTTACATTAGTATCAGTAATTACTCCCTTTATATTATGAACCAGTTATCATAAAAACACTAGAGTTAGCCTATTTTTCCAATCAGGACGTATAATTACGCTTTTGTATGAAGCGAGGTTGGAGCTCGCTTGTTGCGTTAGTCAGCCATAATATTATTCAATAATCCTTTTCCAAGGGATTATTCAAGAGCCCTTTGCTCTTGTTTCAGCATCGTGTTCATATTCCTTCTTGAGTCACATCTTGATTGACGCATACGAATATAGAGATTTCGTTCTCTTTTTGAGGATTAAGGACTTTATCTTTTACAGTTTTATTTGTTTATTGCTGCGATTCAGTCTCCTCTTGTTTGAATTAATTTGTAACTAGGGTATCTTCTTGTTGCTCCTATATTACGGGTTCTTCACTATTAAATCACCAGACGGTTCTCATATTAACAGCGCAGGCTATTCACCCTCTCCTGCTTTCTTATACCTTTTTCACCAGCATAAGTTATTATCCTACCTTTTGAGTATCTTACGGTGTTAGCCGCTACGAAGCATCTCATAACTACTTCTTACATATTCTCGGATTCTGTCTTTTTTCGGGCTATGTATAAATGAATACAAACTCCCTGACGCAGTAGTACTTAAAAACTTCCTCCTGTGACTGCCGGAGTGATTTACGCTACAGTTTTACTCCTCTCGAACTATGATATAATTATAGTATTTATATAGCGGTTATTATCATTAACTTTTTTCCGCTGAGGGTTTATCTTCCCCTACACTAAGTTGCTTCGGTTTTATACAGAAAATTTCTCCTGAAGATAAGTTAATATTTGCAACTATTTTCTTACCTCTGCATATATCTACTATGCCGTTTTTTATATCATTACTACTGATATAATCAACTGGATCCATTTGTCCTGGGTCAAAACCGTCCAAGCGAACACAAATCTCACTTACAGACGAACGTAAGTACTGCTCTACGAATAAGATATTCTCGCAACTAGCTTTAGCTTGTACCTGAATTAAGTTAGTACTTTGTCCTTGCACAATAAAGTAGTTTGATTGGTCTATTACGAAATCTAAATTTCGTCTAGCTTCTTTAATGTTACGTATGATACGCGATAGACGTGCCATACTGTTTAACATAATGCAATTTTTCTTATTCATCACTATTATTTTTAGTAAAAGGAGAAAGTGGTTTTACATCTTCTGGTAGGTTAGCTATACTACTTACCTTTGGAAATCCTGTATTTACTTCTTTTACTTTGGTTCTGTATTTAACTATAGGTTTTATTTCTCCTGTAGTTGTTACATTTACAATTGCGTCCGTTGTTCCATTTACGGATACTTCGTGGGTACTAATATCTACTGATACATTAATTGTATCTATACCCGCGGACTTTTTCTCTTCTGTTTTAGAATGTGTCATAGACATTAATTCTAAATATGAAGGAATAACAGGCTGAGCCTGTACTACTTCAGTAGTATTTACTAAATTCCAGCCAATATAAATACTTGCAAAGAACATTAGTACTACTGATACGATTCTACTATTCATTTTGATGATGATTTAGTGAATAACTTTCTAAAGGTAATAATTTGTTTCCAAACTTTAAGGATCCAGCTTAGCTTTTTTTTTCAACCTTATCCTCTTTTGGAGGAAACTCTCCTGTAGTAGGAGTAATTATGCCTTCTTCGTATTCTGCAAGACGATCCATAGGATCACGATACAGATTAATAATCTGACCTATCTTCATACGAACTTCATCTTTAGATGGATGTTGTCCTTCTGGAAAATAGTTCTGACTTACGAGATCAAACTGCTTTTTTGCAAGTTTAAGTGCTTCTTGTTGTTCACTGTAGTCTTTATCTCCTGGTTTAGATGTTACACCGGCAGAAATAGTATTGAATAAATCATCAATATACTTTCTACCAACATTTCCAATTACTGCTTGAAGTGCTTTATCGTCAGTTGCCTTCAAATTTTCATCACTCTTAAGCTTATAACGGAAGTTTTCTTGCAACAATACCTTTAAAGTACTTGCGATCTGTTCTTCACTCCAACCACATGGTGCCATATGTTTATGTAGTAAGGAATGAGCGGAGACCGGAGAACCTTGTGCAGCAGTATATAAATACACTGTACGTCCAAGACCATTCATTAGCGGAACACTATTGATAATACGGAAGATCTCTTCAATCCACTCTGCTACAGTACGATTGTCAAGTTCAATCTTCTTTTCCGCATTATCTTCTTTGTTAATACAGTATACACGATACCATTCAACTGTGTTAACAATATTAGTTGCGATATTGCGATCTTTACGCATAAGGTGATCTAGGACAGCAGCTAATTCTTCAAGAGAATTGATGTCCTTAGGATCAAGCGAGATAGGTTTTGCAGGAGCCTCAGCTTTGTTTTCCTTTAACTCATCAGGAATTTTAGTATCCGGAGAATTGAAATCAATTGCTAATTGACCTTCATTCTCTTTTCCTGGAAGTGCTTTAGGTTCAGCTAAGGTAATACCAAGAGAGTCTGCAATGTCCTGCAATCGGAAGATCTGTTCAGCTGGTAGCTTACATACGAACTCACCAGCAGCAGATCGTTCTGCAAATTCATTCTTGATATCAATCATTCCAAGCAACCACACTGCATCGATAGATCGAGCTGTATTTGCATATGATTCTGGACTTTGGTTCTTATACTCTTCATTATTAATGAATCGTTGATAACCAACATATGCAAGCATTGCTTTCGCATCAGCAGAAGAGCGATTAGATCCAATAGGGATTCCATTTCCTATCGCTGGAATTTTACCAACTTTTTCTTCCACTTCTGGAATTATTGTAGGAATCTTTGGACTCTTCTTTCCTTTATCAGCCGTTTGTTGGGTAGGCTTCTTTTCTTCCTTCTTCTCCTCTTTCTTAGTTTCTTTCTTAGAAACTTCCTGATTCTTTTCCTGTTTAGGGTTTGCTGCAGGTTTTGGAGCTGGTTTCTTCTCCTGGGTTGCTGAAGTATTATCAGCTACTTGCTGAGTATCCTCAGTTTTACTGTTCTCTGATTTAGCATCAGCTGATTTTTTGTCAGCTAGACTTACTTTTGCAGTTGCAACTTTTGCTGCATTTTCTCCTTTATTTTTCTTTGACATTTTGATAATGTTTTAAATTGTTAGTAAATAAGTTAATTTTAATAGTGTTTTTAGAGAGGTCAACTATCATCCTCTATATCAGGTGAATCTCGTCCCTTAGTGATATGATTGCTAACTAATATATCTGACATAAACGGTTCAGTAAATAATGCAATGTAACTCACAGCTCCTGAACGGCTAGTAGAACCTTCTGTCACTGTTACTACGCACTGTGTGCATGCATCATTTCCGTTGTCAACAATATCAATTAGCTGAGTAATGGAAGCTGTTACTCCTGTCTTTTTGGACTGTTTTACAGCCTCTTTACTCAACATACCTACTAATAGACCAGCCATAATGGCAGACATAAATATCCACCACATTTTTGTACTACGAAAAATTCGAGTACATACAAATGCTACTATAAGTAGCACAATAATCCATGCTGCTGTCATAATTAGTAAATTTTAGTTATTGTTTAATAATTGTTTTAGTTTATCTCTAGCTTTATTAAGCTGAGACTTTACTTGAGACTCAGAAAGTCCCAATTGTTCAGAGATTTCTTTGTAAGACAAACCTTGAACAGTTCGTAGTTCAATTATATTTCTGTACTTAAATCGAAGTCGTGACAAGGCATTATCTAGAGCATCACTTGTCTCTGCAAAGACATAATCGTCTTCTGGAGAGTAACTGGCCTGGTTACTCAATTGCAAAGAGTTGGCATCGTCGTCAATCCAATAGTTCGCTTTTTCTTTTTTCATACGCCTGATATAATCAATACTACTATTTATAGCTATAGTTTTTAACCACATTTCAAATGAAATATTGTTAACATAACTATCTAGCTTACTAAAGGCTTTAATAAATGTAACAGATAATAAATCATCTGCTACATCTCTATTCTTTACTATATTGTATATAGTAAGATATATAGTTCTTTCAAACCTATTATAAAGCCTTGTAAAGGCAGATTGTTTGCCTTCTCTCGCCTGTTTGATCAGTTCAAAAATCTGTTGTTTTTCTAAATCTGTCATAATTACGGGCTTTAGTAGGTATAAGTTCGATCAAAAACTTATACCTTTAGAGACAATAGGATTCGCGCGCATCTCCTATTGGTATCAGGCAGCTCAAGCAATTACTATCTCGCGAGCACTTAAGGGAATCTCACCCACATCCTTTATCTCTTAGTGAATATAGGGCTAATCAAAGCCCTATATCCTAGAATGGTACACCTACAATCCAGCGGCAGTACCAATCTATATAGCTTTGATAGAATTGCTTATAAGAATCCCATATACACTCCATAAATTCTCTTTTTAAATCAGGAGATAGAGTATTAGGTGATATCTTATTAATCATTCCACAAACTATTCTTATTCTCACGTCTAAAGTAGATTTTTTTTCACAGTTTATTTTACATAATACATTAGTATCGAACCAATATATTATATGATTAATTGGTTTAGTATCTCTGAAAGTTTTGTTCTTAACTTCTTTATCTCCAAGGTTAAGAAAAATTCTCCAGCTTTCTCTCCAATTAAACTTTTTGTACTGTGTTCCCCAAGGAGTATATGCTCGATTAGTTAAACTATATGCGACCATGTTTCCTTAGTTTATTGATAATCTGTAACACAATAACGTGAGCTTGTGGTATAGACCATTCTGTTTTACTTACGATATACATTTTAGTTGCCCATATTCCTTTGCCAGGAGTACGAGCATCTTCAATATATCTTTGTGTGAAATCCTCAAATTGTTCATCAGTTATATCTGGCATTTTAACTCCACGAGTTGATTTACGACGAGAGGGTAGATCACAAACCTCTGAGTATTCATATTCAAAGAATATGAATTTATCAGGTTCTGTTAATACTGCTTGAATCTCATAAGATTCTTCAGTAACCACATGAAATAATCCTTTTTGAATAAGGTCATTCATTACTAACGCATTTGGTATACGTAGCATTGGAGCTTCACCAATAACATTTGCGAGAAGTTCAAAATCTTCTCCTATGATACGGTAAATTCCAGGATGATTTAGTTTCATAGTTTATTCAATTCTTTTCTAAAGTTATCTACTACACCTGCTACTTCATATTGTTTAAGTTCAGGATATAATTTCATAATCTTGGCAATTGCCTCGATGTCTGAGCGGCAAGAGTTTAATAATTTGATAAACTCTGTTTTTTCATGTTTGGATTCAAACCAAGCAAAATATCTTATCTGCATGCTTCTATGTATTCTTTGATTTTATCATCTAATACCTTCCATTTATTTAAATCAATATCTGTTGCATCTACTAAATAGTATATTGCACAAGTTGATCTAAATACACTACGAATGTAGTTTATTCCCTCTTTATAATGATATTTATTCTTATAAATTCTGGGAACATTTGCATGTAGACGAGTTATTAACTCTGTCTTCATCTTCAGTTCAGTTGCGGCTTTCTCCCAAGATTCTGGTAGATTAGCTCTAATAAAGTTCATTAATCCCATTTCAAATTAATTTATTGATTAAACTTAATTTAATTGTAATAAGGAGCAGATTCGAACTGCTCTCCTCTAACTTCATCAGTGTTAGCGCTTCTAATTCCATATAAAGCTACTTATTTCCATTTAGTTTTATATCTATTAGATACTATGAGGCGACTGTCACTATTTCTAGTGCTAAAGTCTATTTCACAACCCCGTCATTAGTAACAGTTTCTCTTTAAATAAAGAGTTGTTAACTAGGATACTGCATGCTCCCCTAGGGATATATCACGCTACTAAGCGTGTATAATCCATTACATAACTTGTATTGCCAGTTATCTGCTTATTGACCTATTCTACTTCACATTGTTGCAATCAAAACCATAATACCCCGAATCTACCGTTCTAAGATTTAAGAACTTGGCGCACGGTAGAACACGATCAAATACCCTAGTTCTTTTCCTTAGTATTGCTTTGAAGCTCTAGGTGAGCGTGGAGTATGAGGGAGTCGAACCCTCGTCTTACAACTGATTCATAGACCTAACAGTCAATTGTGGCTATGTAGGCGACCAAACCTACATAGCCTTTGGTCTTTTAAATTATTTTACTTATAAGTTTTGATAACTGATCATTTATAGACTAGTACAGAAGTATTACTACTCAACATTTGCTATAATGTTTGCCGATTTGATATCATAAGAATGCTATTTGCATAATATACTCTTTGAGTATAGATTCAATACTATATATTGCGCAATTATTATAATACATCCTCACGATCTTAGGCACTTGATCAGTGGCACGTTTTCTAGTCCAACTCCAGTATTGAATAGTTCTCACTATCGTACATTTGTTTGTTTCCTGTCAATTCAGGATGAAGCTGCTTATTATAGGATACCGATGTACATGGATCTCACCATTTGCTTTCAATCTTCTTCGGATTCTCTATAGAATTAATATCTCTATTATTCAAGTATCTTTCCTGGACCTTGTGTGGCTATTATCTTCCGACGATTGCATCGTCATAACGCCAACTGTATCTTGCTTCCGGATACTGGTTGTCGAGTGCATTACAGGTTTCCTCATACCATTTGTCATTTTCACGCAATGCTTTTACTGCAATGTTTTTGGCTTCTGTTGCCTGTTTCTGGAACTCAGTAGTAGACAGAGTTGCATTTCCGGATTTGAGATCTTCTACCAGAGCAGTATACTTCTTTAAGTATTCTACTTTGATATTTGCCTCTTTCTTTGTCTTTTTCATAGACAATACCATACGCTTGTGCGTATAATCAGCCTTGTTTACAATTGAAATTAACTCTTTCGTTAACTGCTCTTTCTTTGCTTCTGCAACCTTCTTTGCAGCTGCTTCTGCAATTTCAGCAGTTACTACTGCACCATTTTTGATAACATCCTCGATGTTTTCAGTAGACAGAACATCTGCTACTTTTACTTCTTCTTTTGCCATTTTTTGATAATGTTTAAAGATTGATACTATTATTAATTAACACTAAGTTTTAAATTAAAAAAGAACTGTTCTGTATATTTATATCTCTTATTCTACAGATAACCCCTATCCTTCTCTCCCTTTATCTGTAAATCTACAGATTGCCGTTGAATAGCCGTTACATAATGATATGTATTAGGGTTTTGGTATATTTACAGTTCTTTTGGGTTGATTGGAATCCACCATACTAACAATTTAATTAGTAATATATAACAGCGGGCAGAGGCTCTGGTGGAACCTCTTGCTTGTTATTCGTTGCCATTCTGAGTTTACACTCAAGATCACATTCACTACAGTTGATAATATTATCTCGTGTAGGACATTCGTTAGAAATCGAATTTGAAGTCTTCATGATTATCTCGACCAAATAAGTATTTGACAATCATAGGCTTACATATTCTTACAAATTCTTTTGCTGTATCTTTGTCTTTGAATTCCAAAGAAGTACCGACATGGGCACCAGCACGGCCAAGCGCACTGCTAGAACACAAATAGATCAAACCGGAAGGTTTTCTGTTATCTGTATAAT
Organism: uncultured Bacilli bacterium; assembly: GCA_947632565.1. Lineage (GTDB taxonomy): Bacteria > Bacillota_I > Bacilli_A > RF39 > UBA660 > Alloscybalousia. Next base: position 58,921 of record CANRPT010000002.1, read on the forward strand.
TCCAACCCCATACGTAATATCTTACCTCTCTTGGATCCATTGTTGTAGGTTTCCAGCCTTCATTTAAAGCTTTTGCAATGGTTTCTAACTTGATGAAATTCCTAGTTTCATCTGTTAATTTATAGCTTTTATAATTAGCTACAGGATGAAGACCTAGTATTTTACATGCGTCTTCATAAGGTTTTTCTTTACTTAATTTAATCATGCCTTTTTACGATTATAAGGTTCCATTTTCTTATGCTTAGGACGTTTTTTATATTCCGTCTTAGTTTTTACTTCTTTCTCCTTATCTTTTCCCATATTAAACAAGTTCTACTACGTCGTTGATTTCTTTTATATACTTACCTATATTCTCTAGATGAAAATCTTTTAGAACATTTATTACAACTGATTTGTTAGTTTTTACTCCTACTCTTTTTACTAAGTAAGTTATGACTTCTTTATGATCAGTTCTAAACGTACTGTCATTTACAAAATACTTGATAAACTCAAGTTTAAAGTCTTCATCAGTATGAAACAACATTGGATCTCCAACTGTTTCATGTATCTTATTACAGAAGGATATCAATTTGTTTTTAAATGTATCTACGCCTTTAAATGTGTTATCATCTATATTAGGCATCATTAACTTAAGTAAATCAGTTTCATCGTATGTCTTTACATTAAGAGCATTTGCTCCTTCAGCATCTGTATTAGTACACACAGTAGATATGATATCTTTAATCAAATCTTCTTCATGTTTATTACTTCGGTAATTACCATTGATTAAAATTAATACTGCTTTCATAATTATTGATTAATTATTGTTATTTCTATCTCATATTCATCTAACTGATTTTTAATTTCATCAGTAGATAATTCTGAGTTAATTTTAAAGTGTGGATTTAACTCCACTGTTACACCTGGTTTGCTTCTAGCTATAGGTTTAGCTATGCTTATAGGCATTCCTAGTATGCTTTTTAATCCTAATAGGATTGCCAGAAATTGGTCACTATGCTGTGTTACAGAAGTGACATACCTCTTGTTTTTATTCATTTTACATAGGCTTTAAATTGTTAGTTAATAAAATTGATGACGTTACTCTAGGGTATTCTAGAGTAAGAAACACATCTGTTAATGAATGATTCAAGTTATAATACCATAACTTTGAGACTAATACTAAAATGATTTCAAATGCACTTAACGCTTTGTGTTAATAAAGAAAATCAAATTTTAACATTACTTGTTAGAGTTTTATTCTATGACTCTCACATGTTTTAGGATTACTCCAGAGTACAAGCAGAAAAGGCTGTCAAACCTAATCTTATCACTCACCTGATTTTAACGTCCGCACGATCGTAGTATTTGCAATTATCAGTACTAATTAGAGCAATTGCCACCCTTCTTCTCCCGCTTAAAAATACTACTTACGCCCCACAGGCTTGTCATCTTCTGAAGACTAACCTATTCTCACGAACTAATTAGCTATAAATTCACGTTTAACCATTAATCTTAATAAATCTTTGTTAAATACTACTATGCATATACTTTCTCTAACGCTTTAGAGAATCACGAGGATTCTTCACAGAATCTGTTGGGGTAATTATATCACGTTGAATAACTGCGCCTTTAAGTATATCTTTAAAATGAGATTTGTTTGATTCATATATGGTAACTATGTCTCTATTTGACAATGATGTACCATGAGTCATTAAAATATCAATTAAGATTGCATCTGGCATTGCTAAAAATATACTATCAATGCGCATTCCCTCTTTTACGTCTTCTCTAAATTTGAGAACTTCCTGTATAGTTAATACAGGTTCTACTGCTTTCACAGTATCAATGCAAACTGATTCGTCTTCTGACGTAACAATTTTAGCAATAGGTTCATGACACATAAACACTATTACTCCAGTAGCGATTACAGCTGCAATAGCTACTAATAACCACCAAAATCCCTTTGATGATTTTCTTAATACTGGATATTGATTATCTTCCATTTATCCCTCCGTTTCTTCGTATAATGATTGAACAACTTGGATACTTTCGGTTACTACAAATATTCTATCTGAAGCACCTATTTCAGTATTTCCGTCACATACTTCTGCGTAACAGAATCCGTCACTAGCAATGAGAATTTCTTCTCCTGTCTCTTTGTCATGTACAATAAAACTTTTCTTTTTCATTTTGATAATGTTTTAATAGTTAATAATTATTTAATAGTATCACCAACAAAGTATACATTCATATATAAGTAATCTGTAACGTATACTTTATATTCTTGATCAGTAACTGGATTTACTAAACGAAATACATAGTCAGTTTCACTTTCTTGAAATTTATCTGAGACTATATAATGTTTATACCGTATTTGCAAATCCACAAAGTTATATGGATCTTTAGGAACATATTCTTTAAACATATAACAAATAATTATAATAGTTATAGATACTATTAATAATTTACTTATTCTGTTAAGAATATCAAAGTGACTTTTTACGCGTACTACCATATTATTTATTTATTTCTTTCCATAACATAATACATTCATACACTACAACTACTACTACTACAATAGTAGCTACAATAGTTATTATTGCGAACCACATTTATCACAGATTTCATTATAGATATCTTCCCAGAATTTAAAACCTTCTTTAGTATACATCCAAGGAAATGAGCATATTAGTATTCTACTTATTGGTCTAATACTAAAAAACCTAATCGCGTTATCATTATAATTTGTAGTAATTTCTCTCTTAATAATTAAGTTAGAGATATAAGAGGATAATGCATTATTTCTAATTAATGTAATTAATAGTAAATAAGGCATATTGACTACAATAAGATGTCTTTTACTGTTTTTCTTCATATATACTTTGATTATTGATTAATACTCTTAAATAATTTAAATACATTAGCTTCACATGCAAACTAGGAAGGTTTGTTTTTTAACATGTTACTAGACTCTATCACCACGATGAGGTTGTATTTATTGATAGAGAATACTACTACAATACCTTATTAGCACGGATTTTACATGTAGTAGCTGGAATACGTGACATCCCTATATAATTTTTAGTTAGTAATCAAATAAAATAAAGTAAGCGCATTAATATAATAACTAGATATAAGATATATTAGATATCTCATTTGAAAAAGTTATTATAAGCTATGCTAAGAGCTATCTAGGATTAGGTATATAAGACATATTGAATATCTTACTTGAAGATCTCATTTTCTCTTACTTTAAATGATACTTATTGTTCAGTTAGTATCAGACTGTCAAGCACATTATAGAGTTATCTCTATGTATTAATGTTAATACCTATTTCTCTATTACTTGCTTAGGATTGGTTACTTTCTATAAGGGTTGCACATCACAGTGAACCTAACTGTGACCCTCTTTACCACGTGGATTATTAATTATTAAATATCCAATAATTTAATGTGCATATAAATTAAGGATAAATAATAATTAATTACTTTGACTCTGCATTGTCCACCGACTTGTCACGGCCTTCTTTGGTTGCATTAAAGTAGTAATACATGTGGAATTACACTATCTTCACAGACCGTGTAATTGTTAGTTTAATTTTTCAGAAAATCTCTTGCATTTTACACCTATATCAGTACTTACTTCATACTGTTTGTTAATAGCTTCGTTACTGTTGATTGTTGTTGTATGTCCGTCTGACCAAATTATTGTATCCATTTATTCTTTTTCTTTTAAATAATAGTATATAATTATACATATTATGATTATTCCTCCTGCAAATTGTATCTGTGACCATTCCATATTAATGAAAGTTTCTATTTTAATTATGAGTTGTTATGGATAATAAAAAAGAAAGCCACTCCGAAGAGTGGCAATCTTTTATTAAACCATAGCTCCCTGTGGTGCAGTTTGCGGTTGTACAAATGTTGGCTGCTGTTGTGGTGCAGTTTGCGGTTGTACAGTGGTTTGTACTGGTTGCTGAACTGTTGTGTCTCCCATTACATCATCTTGTGGTGCAATTACTGGTGCAGTTTGCGGTTGTACATACTCACAATAATTGCTGAACTGAGCTACGCCTAGTTCATTTACACTGAATCCTGGACGATAAACTATTTCGTTGCCTAAGTCTTCGTCTCTTCCGAATATTGTAAATACACGGATAGATGTGTAAATAACTGGTGTAGAACCGTCTGCATTCATTACTTTATGACCTGCTGGATAAGCTGGTCTACCTTGTGGTGCTAGTGCAGTTGGTTTACGTGCTGCAACTCCTACAAGATATTTCTTGTAAAAAGGTGCAGGTGCAATCCATTCAGCCCATGCTCCATTAAGATATGCTAACTCATCAGGTAATGGTTGGTCTGCTTGTGCAATTCCTCCATTCTGTTGAGATAGCAATGGTTCATACATTCTGATGATTGCTTCATCAAATACTGGTGGTAATGAGCCAGCTGCTGCTGCCCATACACCTGCTGTTGGTATTAATGATGCGGTCATAAAACGACGTTTTCCGTCTGGATTAATAGTTGCATCAATTGTACCGTCGGGTTTTTGTCCAACTTTCTTAATTTGAACATTCATTAATTTGTAACGTGCCATAATAAATATATTTATTGGTGAATAATCGAAAAGCTATATATTAGTCTGGATGACTAAATGAGAGACGAGGAAAAGGAAGGAAAAGAGTGATGAGATGGATAGTACAATCACAAGTAACATGACCGAACTCCGATAACTACACTATCAACTCTCCTTTATTCCTCCCCTTTCATGCGTCCCCAATTCTTGGTAGGTGTGCTTGACTTGCCCCTGTGCGCAGCTTTAAGCTAGCTTATACAGGTTGCATACTGTAATATTTATCCGGATTATCAGCTACATACTTACACATTAACTCATGTGGAGCATAACCTGGACGATATACTTTGTTACCGGACTCATCTTCACCATATATTGCGAATACTGGTACTACGTCTCCATATGGAGTAGGTACATCTATATGCTCTCCCATGAAGTATTTTAAATCGTCTGTCCAATAATCTCTCATGTATATTTGTGCTAATACTGAGCATGTACTTGCACTGGCTTCTTCAGTAAACGTGACGACATCAGATTCATCATCTGTATTGATTGCTGTAATTGTCATGTTAAACTCTATACAGTGAGTTCTTTTCTTAGCACAAAACTGAACACTAGTTACTCTATACTTTGCCATAATTATATAATTTGATGTTAATAATCATAATAAAGGGCAGCCGCTAAGGACTGCCCAAGACTAAAGGGTTCGTAGTTTCCCAAATATCGGCAACAGAGGCTGAAATGCCCCTGTTAGCCATGTTACTCAAAGTCGAACCAAGAGTCTACATAATCGTAGTCTTGTTCAGTAGGTTCGAAGATACAATCAGATAATCCCATAATTGTATAAATTAAAAGTTAAACATCCAATAATAGAAATACTGAGGCTTGAATTGCCTCAGTATTCTAAATATAACTCGACAGTGTAGTCGAGATTATCTTTAAGGACATACTTGTCAATGTAATCATGCAAACTTAATTGAGATTTACTAGATGCCCAGCTTCTGATAATGGCTTTGATGTAGATGTTCATGATTTTAAATGGTTTTAATTAATGATGGCGGGGACTTCCCGCAGTTTTTGGTAGGTGGGGATGACTTGCTGTACGCCTCCTCACACGCACAACCCCTCTCTAAATTTTTATCCCCCAAAATTTTTATAATATTTTTTGTTAAATAATGTTAAATTTCTGTAGTTAAATAGCTTTAAACATTGTTAATAAATGTTAAAGGAATGGGAACCAAACGTATATATGAGACGTTATAAGGGGAGTAAGAGGGGTAGTAGTACTTACTAGTTACTGTAATCTAAAGTAAGAGTAATAGTTTTTAACTACTATCATACCTTTACTTTAATAAACACATATGGAAGATATAAAATATAGATTTATTAATTTAAATAGTATATCTACAAAAGTACACAATAAACAGATACCTAAATACTTACCTTTTAATGAAGCTTATAACTTATACCAAAGAGCTAAGCATATAGGTAGAACAGATGATGGTTGGGCTCACATTATAGAAGTAAATAATTCACATTATCATGTTACTTTAGATAGTGGGCATGTTTATATGACAGAAATAGAAATACTAAAGTAATGAATACAAAAGTAACTAGAAAACAAGTAGAAGAAGCTAGAAATTACTTATATAACATTAATACACAATTAGGTATGACACTATACGATCCAGAATTAGCAGAGATAATCAAGAATAGAGAAGTAGTAGAAATTCAAGGTAAAAGATACCATATAGAGAGTTCTCCTCTAGGTAATTGTGATGGTTGTTGCTTTATGGGTAAACAATGCCCACAAAGAGCTGTAACATATTGTACTTCAAACGGAGGAAATATTATAGTAGAAGCAGAACCAAATAAGAAATAATACGTTATAGTTAGAAACTAAGTAAAAAGAATATGGAAGATAAAGTACTAGAAACAGTAGTCAATGGAATAGGATGGGGTATGTTGAAAGATGTTTTAATTAAACCCCTTCCACCTACTATGGTTACTAAAGAGTTTACAGAACAAATACCTAATGGTAAAGTAGATGAGAATGGATTTAATGAGTATGATACTAAGACTGAGACTAAGGAAGTAGAATCTGATTGGGCTACAGGTATTGTACTACAGATTCCTTCACACTTAACAGATGTTAAATTTAAGGTTGGTGATACAGTTGCTTATAATAAAAAATTTGCAATGTATTTTGATCTGGTAAAAGATACCCAATTAGTGAAACCTTATGACATTATTGCCGTTAAGTAATATAAATTAAGTTTTCATAAAGATAAAAAATTAGTTCGTTTGCAACATTACTAGAAGGCTCGACTTAGGTCGGGCTTTCTTTTTATATGTTAATTAATTGTTAACAAATGTTAAAAGCTATTAACAATTATTCACAACTAACGTTTTATAGGCATATGGAAAAATTAATAGTAATGGGTCTCTGCTTTTCCATGATATGGCTTGCCGTATGGGGACTCAGTGATAAAAATAAGAAATAATATGGAATATACATTTAAGAAAGATTTCGGCTTTTTCAAAGCAAACGATGTACTTACTTGGAATGAAGATATTGATGCCTTTACTATGGATGTAGAGGATGGTAATAGTTTTAGATCCGCAATGATTGATGAACGTACTGTTGAAGATCTGCGTTTGGAAGGTTTGCTGGTAGCTAATGCTGAACCTGAAAATGATAAGATCAATACTACTGTTGAATTCATTGATTCTTTACTTAAACAATACGAAGATGATTACAAAGAAGTAACACAGAAGTATAAAGAAGGCAAAGTTCAACCGTGTGTTAAAGTAGAAGCTGAAACAGTTTATTTTAACCTTACTAAGGTATTAAATAAGATTAAAGAGGAATTGACGAATGAATAAATTGGTTAAGAAAGTATCTAAAACCGATTTGTATAAAGAATTCTTAAAAAGCCTTAATGGTATATTAGACCTTACTAATAGGGAGTTAGAATTATTAGCTACGTTTATAGACTTAGATATTAATACTCCTAAACTCCCTAATATTAGTAAGAATGTAATAAGCGCTGAAAATAGGAAGTACATTAAGCGTACTCTAGGTATTACTCCCGATAATTTGAGCAGATATATAGCTAAATTTAAAAGTTAGGGTATACTAGTAAAAGGTGAAATAGAAGACGAGGTAAAAGTAAATAAAGTATTAATACCTGAGATAATCGGCGATAGAGTACAAATTACAATCATATTAAGATTAAATAAAGATGAAAATGAGATCATTCCTGCTTGAGGCAGGAACAATAATAGCATGGAAGAAGTATCCGTATATCAAGAAACTATGGAGTAAGGTTAGGGGTAGACAGCTACCGTTTAACATGTTTACTATAGTACCTAGTCGAACAGAGTTGCTTACTTCAGATGATATGAGGGATATAGAAATATATGAACCTATACGTAAGTATAATAAACAAGAACAATCTAAGATAAGTATCCTTGCTAAGGACACTTTATATAGTAGCGATTGGGTAGATGTAGCATCACTAATAAATATAGTAAGACCTAACACGTTATTAGGGTCTATTACATTAGCTACATGTAAATATTATAAGAAAGTAGAATGGAATGAGAAATTAGACGAGTATATATACTAAATTAAGTAACAAGTATAACATTCCATATCAAGTTATTGAAGTGATATGTAATAGCCCGTTTAAATTTACTAATCAGATCATAACAGATTTAGATCCTAAACCGGTAATGTTTGCTTACTTAGGGAAGATCAAGATAAAGAAGAGATATGAAGAAGACGCCAAAAATAGACATGTATGATCCTCAGATATACCCTAGAAGACTATACGTAGCGGTAGAAGTTGAAGACTTACAGGAGCATTTCAAGGTATTAAGTACAGATGGTAAAGTTGAATTTACTGATGAGGAGGCTAAAGTAGACTTCTACGGTAGTAACTATGCAATGGTGACTCGTTCTGTAATAAACAAGGAAGATGGCAAATATGGTGTATTAATTCAAGTACCTGATTTAGATGAGATGCAACAGTCTGATATATCACACGAGGCAGTACATGCTGCAGACTATATATATCAAGAACTAGGAATGTATACAGAAGATTTCAAGGATGGTAACGAAGGTTATGCTTACTTAGTAGGATGGATAGCTGGTTGTGTTAGTAAGAGTATAATTAAAGCAAAACAAAATGACAATAGAAGAGAGTAAGGCGATGTGGAACATCGAGAAGAGTAATGTTGACCAAGTTAACTTTACTAAAGGTATGAAGGCTTTATATAAAGCCGTAGATAAAGTTATCGAAAATGGTATTATTACTTATGAAGACTTCACTAACGATACTATTGATGAACTTACTACCCTAATGGTGCAAGAAGGTAAAGGAGAAATTGATACTGTAGATAGAGTAGAACAAATAGATCTAATGTGTAAGCGTTTAACTAAGAGATATGAAGAAAAATATAACGCCAGAGAGCTTGGAACAGGAATTACAGAACTTTCAACAGATAGTGCAGAAGTATCAGACCCTGAAAAACTACACGAATCCGAATGTATCACTGAGGAGAGCGTTAGCGATAATACAGAGGTTAAATAAAGAGAAGTATTTAGGTTATAGAATTGATTGATTATGGTAAAATATTGTGCAAAAGTAAATAATGCTAATATCTACAAAGTAGATTTTGAGAAAGAAGAATTCGAGTCTGTTAGTCACTTCAGTAGTGTTGACTATAGTTATATTATGCCAGAGGATGGTATTTTAGAGATAACTGATAAGAATGGTAATAAGAAAACTATCGAAGTAAAACAGTATGATGTGTTACTTAGGATGTACAGTACTACTGGTGACTATGACGATAAAGAGTTCATAGTGATAGATAATCCAGAATTGAAGGACTATTATCGTAGAAGAATTGAGAGACTGGAAGCTGATAGAAAAGAAAGAGAAGCAGCAATGAATGAGAAATGTTGTTGTAATTGTGAATCTGTAGGAGCAGCATAATGGAAAAGATACTAGTAAATAGATATGGAGAAGCTATTAGTTTTAACACTGATCTAAATGCTATTACTCCAATGTTAGCCAACATTGATTGCCATATATACAAAGCTGAAACAGACGGGCAAGTAATTACTTCAGATGAAGTAATAGACATTAAAAAAGGAGAATTCGCTCTTGTTTGTGTATGCTGGAATAATGGTAAGAATGTTGTAAAAGCCATTGTAATATCAGATCCGGCAGCCATACACGACTTAGGAGAATGGTACGAATTTGAATTAAATAAGTATAAGTCAAATGAATCTCGTTGATATAGTAGGAGGTAAGGTTGTAATACACCCAGATCTGTATTTCATACCAGCATTCAAAAGACTATACGAACATGATACTTCGGAAGACAAAGTTCATCAAGAGCTTGTTATTACTTATATAGTACTTATGCATAAGTGGAGTAGCCCATATAAGAAGAGTATGGATGCTCATACTAGGGAAATAAGACTCAAAGAACAGGTATTCGAAGATCCAAACTATGAACTTACTGAAGAAGAAAAGGTAGCTGAACAGGAGTACATAGATTGGCAAAATACTAGAATACTAAAGATGCTAGATGCTCAAATGAACAAATTAGACTCAGTTACTAAGTGGTATGAAGAGTCATTAGATGATTGTTTGGATGAGAAGAAGATCAAAGATCTACTAGCTGGAATGGGTTCTACAGCTAATACTATTAAGAGTATAGAAGCATTAAAATCTATGGTTCAAGCTGAGGAATTAACTATGGGTAAAGTAAAGGGGGATGCCAAGGTTAATCCTTATGAGTTGGCAGGATAATACAGTTAAAGACAACCAAAATTAAACAATACGTTTATAATAATATAATTTTGAATAAAATGAAAAAGCAAGTAAATATTGTAATTGATATGAATAAAACCCAAGAAGAAGTATGGCAGCAGATGGAAGAAGCATATGCAGTTTTACATAAACTTGGTCAAAGAAAACCTTGGTATAAGAGACTGTTCTCTTGGTTTTGATATTTAAAAGTCTGACAGGGACAGACATTAAATATTCCCTGGCACGGGAGAGTGGCGGAATTGGTATACGGCAGTAGATTGACGGAAGCGCCCTAAAGTCGTCGTTAACAAAGCTCTTGGGTTTGAAAGTTCGAATCTTTCCTCTCCTGCTTAATATTCTCCTGTAGTGTATGAGATGCTTAGCACACAACTCTCTAAAAGTTGAGGATCTGGAGCAGAACCGGACGGGAGGACCAATTAATTTTATTTTATTATGATAAAACCAGAAGAATTAGCCCTTATTAAGGGTTACACTGTTACAAAAGATGGAATTCTTTTAAACAGAAATGGAGTACAAGTAAAAGGTAGGATAAAAGATCGTAAGAGAGATTACTACAATTTCGATATAAGAATAGGACCTAGAAGAGAAAATAAGAAGGTACATTGTATGATTCACAGGTTACAAGCATATCAAAAGTTTGGTGATAAAATTTATGAAGATGGAATAGTAGTAAGACACTTGAATGGAGATAGATATGATAATTCTTACGACAATATAGGAATAGGAACTATTAAAGACAATAAACACGACATTCCAAAAGAACTGATATCTATTAATTGCGGTCAAATACGTAGAAAATACTCTGCAGATATAGTAGAAAATATAAGAAAAGATAGAGAATCTGGTTTTACATATACTCAGTTAATGAATAAATATAATATATCTAGTAAAGGAACTATGCATTATATTATATATAAAGAAGATACTCTATATAAAAGATACCCTAAAAGATACAGGTTAAGTAATTCACAAGATGGTAGACTTCAATAAGTAGATAAAAAACAGCGATAAGTTTAGACAGCCGGCTCTGAGGTTCCTCGAAGTCGGCTCTTATTGTTAGTACCCAGAAGGTACTTCAGAATATTATAAGTATTGGGATGAACAGATGGATAGATGTAAGAATGGTTATACAGCGGATGATGGAGATTTCATCAGTGGGTATAACTATTTTTATTTAAACTTCTGTCCTATTCAAAGAATTATCTATACTACTATAAACAATCCAGATGGATCTACTAAGATAAAAAAGACACGTGATCTATAGTTTCCAGACTTCTATGATTACGACTATTACTTCTTTCAAGCAGTAGAAGATGCTGAAGGAGAAGGTAAACATTTGTGTGCATTGAAGAGTCGACGCAAGGGTTACTCATATAAGAACGCTTCTATGGCATGCCGTAACTACTACTTATTCCCAGGTAGTAAGACATATATATATGCTAGTAATAAGCAGTATTTAACAGAAGACGGGATTCTTACTAAAGCATGGGACTATATGGACTTTATAGATAAGAATACAGCCTGGGGTAAAAAGAGGTCTGTTAATACTCAGATGCGTAAACGTGCCGGATTCTTTACTAAAGATGAGTATGGTAATGAGATAGAATTAGGTTTCAAGTCAGAAATAATAGGTGTTACTCTAAAAGATAACCCTGACGTAGTTCGTGGTAAAGCTGGTAAGTTAATTATCTTTGAAGAAGCTGGTTCATTCTCAGAACTAGGTGCCGCATGGCAGATTGCTAGACCATCTGTAGAACAAGATGGTATGGCGTTCGGAACAATGATTGCATTTGGTACAGGCGGTGACGAAGATAGCCATTTTGAGACTCTTAAAGATATGTTCTATAATCCTGATGGTTATAACTGTATAGGATTTGATAACATATGGGATGAAACTCCATCAGACAAGAAGTGTGGATTCTTTATACCTCAGTATACTAATATGGACTTCCGTGACGATGCTGGTAACAGAATATACATGGATAATGATGGAAATACGTTACGTAGAAAGTCCGTAGAGTATATATTAACTGAGCGTAGAAAAGTAATAGAAAATGCTACTAACTCTGTAGCAGTAGATAGATACGTTGCAGAACACTGTTTAGACGGTGATACTTGGATTAGTACAGAAGATGGAGTAACAAGAATAAAGGATAATCCTAAAGCGTGGATATCGGGTGTAAAGGATGTATACAGATTAACTACAGAAGATGGAACGGAACTGTTACTTACAGACAATCATAAAATATTTGATGGTAAATAGTATAGGGAATTAAAAGATTACAAAGTAGGAGATCCAATTAAATATTATAATACCGAATTCTCTGAAGTATATCAACACGTTTCTGTTCCTGGATTGATTCCTGCAACTAATACTTCTATATTGATAGATGAAGACTGGGGTAGATTTTTAGGATTATTTATGGGAGATGGGTTCTTTTATGGTCCAAGCGGAGCAATAGGATTAGTATTCGATAAATAGGATATAGACTCTATAAAATGGGCAGAGGCTTTTTTCAATCTTAATTTTGGAGGTTGTAATAAAACTGAAATTGGAAAATTAAAAGGAGGAATAGAGTTACGGGTATCTAGAAAAGGATCTATAGAAATCTTTAAGGCTTTACAGTTGTTACGTTCTAATTCTAATGGTAATCTAATGAGAAGAGTATATATTCCTGAATATATATTAAAATCACCGAAATCTGTAGTTTCTGCATTTTTATCTGGCCTATTTGATTCTGACGGATATTCTTCTAAAGATGGTAATCATGTAGGTTTCTTTAGCAAAGAAAAATAGGTATTGTTAGATATGTAGTTCTTATTGAGAGGTTTTGACATTCACGCTTCTGTTAAATCTAGAAACTCTATAAATGGAAATGGATACACGTATATAGAAAACAAGTTAAACATACGAAAGATAGATATACCTAAGTTTAGAGAATAGATCGGATTTATAAGTTATAGAAAGAATGAGCACATCAAAGATACCAAACCTTCTAAGTCAATGCGTGATTACTCATATGGTAAAATAGTATCAATTGAATACATAAAAACTGATAAAGTGTGGGATATTAATACTATCACACACGCCCTATCTGCTAATGGTGTTTGGGTACATAACTGTATAACGCCCTAGGAAGCATGTTTGGAGTTTGGTGGTAACATATTCCCTAAGAAAGAGTTATAGGAATAGTTAGCTACTATACGTACTAATAAACACTTAAGTAATCATAAATAGATTGGAGACTTGATATGGGAAAAAGATGGCACACTAAAGTGGGTGATTAAAAAAATTGGAGATATAACTCATTATCCATTAAAAAAGGACGATAATCCAACAGGAAGTATAGTTATATGGGAACATCCAGTTAAAGATGCTCCTATAGGTTTATATATACTAGGCGTTGACCCTTATGATCATGATCAATCTGGTACTAATTCGTTGGGATCTACATTTGTTTATAAACGCTTTCAAGACTTCGAAAACTATTATGATATTATTGTTGCTGAGTATACTGGCCGCCCATCTACAGCTGAAGAGTATTACGAAAATTTACGCAAGTTAGCCGTATATTATAATGGCAGAATCATGTACGAGAATGAGCGCAAAGGCTTGTTCCCTTATTTTACTGCTAAGCATTGCGACTATTTGCTGGCTGACCAACCCGATATTATTTCCGATGTAGTTAGTAATTCCAAAGTACAAAGAAAAAAAGGTTGCCACATGAATAAATAGATCAAGCAATGGGGAGAAGGCTTGATTAAAGACTGGTTAAATGAAGAATAGGCTCCTGGTAAAAAGAACCTGCACAACATATTGTCAGAGCCGCTATTAGAAGAGCTTATAAGCTATAATGATACAGGAAACTTTGATAGAGTCATGGCGTTGATGCAGGTGATGATTTATAGAGAGTAGCTCTATAATGTGAAGGTTAAAGAGAAGAAAAAAGAGAATAAAAATAGGGTACTATTCGAAGGTCCTATTTTTACTCAAGAATGGTATCGTGACGACGATACTATTGATAATATAAAAGCATATATGTTTTAACTATGAAAAATATCAATCAATTTCCACTATAGAAACTACCTATGTCTAAAAAGACAGAAGACTGGAAGAAAAGTTGTGTAGACTATATAATTGGTAAAAGTCAAGGTGGTTCTAGAAATGGTAACAATAGAACTCGTAAAGAAGAGATGTAGACATACTATGATTTGTATAATAGTATATACAATGAAAAAGATTTAAAGTATGTTACAAATCCATTTAAACAATAGGACGGGTTTCCAGCTATGGCTTAGGATTATAATATAATCAAACCCAAGATAGACCTGTTACTTGGAGAAGAGACTAAAAGACCATTTAATTTCAGAGTAGTTCGTACTAGTGAAATAGCTACTAGTGAAATGCAAGATAAAGCTAAACAAATGTTGATAGACTATATTCAGGCTACTATTATGAGTAAACTGGGGCCAGAAGAACAAGCTAGATATCAACAAGCTTTAGAGTCTGGAGAGATTATGCCTCCAGAATAGATACAAAAGTATATGAGTAAAGACTATAAGGATATTGCCGAAATAACTGCATACCATAGTCTAAATTATTTAAAGAATAAGTTAAATATTACTCATGAGTTCTTCAAAGGTTGGAAAGATGCCTTAATAGGAGGAGAAGAAATCTATTATGTAGGTATATTAAATGGAGAACCTTGTTTAGAACGAATCAATCCTCTGTATTTTGATTATGATACTGAAACATCAGATCTAGAATTTATTCATGATGCACAGTGGTGTGTCTATGAAATGAAACTATCTGTTACTGACATATACGATAGATATTATGATAAATTGTCTGAAAAACAATTAAACGAGCTTCTAGATCTCATGAGTGACTCAGCAAAAGGAGGAGTTAATCCTGAGGTACGTAAAACTTCATTAGATTATCCTCATATTAAAACCCACACCATTAATGGTTTTAGTACTAATCCTTTTGAGGACGGGAGTAACATAAGCGTATGGCATACATGTTGGCAAGGTTTTAAGAAAATAGGTTTCGTTACTATAACTGATCCAGAAACTGGAGAGCCTGTAGAATATGTAGTAGATGAGACTTACAATGTTACTGGTATGGAGTTAAATGTAGAATGGAAATGGATTATAGAGACATATGAAGGATATAGAGCTGGAGAAGATCTATACTTCGGGATGGGTCCTATAGAATATCAATTTATATCAGCCGATAATCCCAATGCTTAGAGATTACCATATACTGGAGTGATATACAATAATACTAATAGTAAACCTAGATCTTTAGTAAGCATGATGAAACCATTACAGTATATGTATATTGTACTATGGTACCGTCTAGAATTAGCGATGGCTAGAGATAAAGGCAAAGTAGTGAATATGGATATTACTCAGATACCAAAGTCTATGAATATAGATGTATCCAAATGGATGCATTATTTGTCAGCTCTAGGGGTTAATTTTATCAACCCATATGAAGAAGGTTGGGACATACCGGGTAGGGAAGGTGGTAAGCCTGCTCAATTTAATCAGATTACAGCGTTGGATCTTACTATGGCTAATACTATTAATCAGTATATTATGTTAATGGATAAGATAGAATCTATGTTATCTGAAATATCTGGAGTAAGTAAGCAAAGGGAAGGTAGTATATCCTCTAATGAATTAGTAGGCAACGTAGAAAGATCTGTAGTATAGTCTGCTCATATTACTGAACCGTGGTTCTGGACTCATAATCAAGTAAAGAGAGAAGCCATTAGTATGCTTTTAAACACTTCTAAGTGGGCTTGGAAAGATAATAAGACAAATCTATAGTACATATTAGATGATGCCACCAGGGCCTTTATAACATTGTCAGACAGCTTCTTCTATGAGGATTATGACGTATTTGTTGAAGATACTACTAAAAATCAACAACAAATAGACGCACTTAAGAACCTCATGCAACCAGCTATGCAAAATGGAGCTAGCTTATTAGATATCACTGAAATCATTACTATGGATAATGTAACAATGATTAAAAATAAGCTTGAAGAAATTGAATAGAAGAGAATGGAACAACAACAAGCTATGGAACAACAACAAGCCGAACGTGAACAATAGATGTTGCAGATGCAGAATGAGGTTAAAGAAGAAGAACTTATGCTTAAAGAAGCTGAAATGGATCTTAAGAAATATGAAATTGATTCTAACAATGCAACTAAGATTACTGTAGCTCAATTGAACGCTTATAGAGGTGCAGAGAACATGGATTAGGATAATGACGGTCAAATTGACGTAATTGAAATTGGTAATTAGGCTTTACAGCAATAGAAAATTAATTCAGATGCAGCAAGTAAATAGCTGGAATTAAACAATAAGGCTAGAGAAGCTAAAATGAAGAAAGAAATAGAAGATAAAAAATTACAGCTAGAGAAAGATAGAATGAAACATGAAACAGAACTGCAAAAGCAAAAAGATGCAGAAGCATATAAACGTGAACAACTTAAAGCCAAGACTGCATTAAAAAATAAAACTAACGCTGAAGCAGCTAGAAGTAAAAAATAATTCTTATGAAAGAAGAATGGCGAACAATTAAAGGGACGGATGATAGGAGAGAAGTAATATGAAAAAGATTTGGAAGTCTATTAAGAACACAGTATCATATATTTGGTAGCTACCTCAAAATATATTAGGTGCAATACTCTGTTATATTTATTGTAGTGATGGAGATATATATGATTGGAATAAAGCTACTAGCGATGTGAAGGTAAACTGCTATTCTAAAAAGATGAGAGGAGGAATCACATTAGGTAAATATATAATTATTGGAGACGCTAGTTATGCTTATCACGAATTTGGACATACTATCCAAAGTAAGATACTAGGTCCTTTGTATTTACTAGTGATAGGATTACCTTCTATAATTCATGCCGCATTACACAAACATGTATGCAAGAATAAAGACTACTATCACTTTTGGACTGAAAAGTGGGCTAATAACTTAGTAGATAAACATTATAAGAAGTTAAAGGAGGATTAATTATGGGATGCAAGAAAGGCGGAAAGAAACCTGTAAAGAAATAAGGTTATGGATAGACAAGCATTTAGAAATAGAATGCAATAGTTGAAGTAGTACCGGGAGTAGAATCCCGGTAAAACTTACCTTGATTGGAAAAATTCATTACCAAGTAATTTATAGGACGAGAGTAATTATAATCTACGTAGAGCTTATGAGCTTGGATATGAACCGGAATGGAATGAAGATGATAAGTCTTATCACCTACCTACTAGAGATAGTGAAACTGGAGAAATACTTAAGAAGCCATGGCATCCTACATTTCTGATAGGATTACAAGAAGATGCCAAATTAGGTTATTATCCATAGATTAAAAACGGCACTATGTATACTACTACATGGGAAGGTAATGAGAATCCTATCTATAAGTACGCAGATGGTGGTGAAATACCACCCAATAATAAACCAATAATTCCTGAATAGCCTCAACTGTATAAAGGTAAATTATATAAAGATAGATACGGTCGTAAGTATACGGAAGATCAGTTGGCTGATTATTATGACAATAGCAGTGATGAGATTGATAGATTTACTGGTAAACCGTTCATTAGAGGTTTGAAACCGATGGTAGATATTGAAGATGCTGCAAATGTAACTCCTATTGGTGATGCCATATCTATATATGATACTTACGAAGCTTTAAGAAATAAAGATTGGGGAAATGCAGGATTAGCTGCTTTAGGTCTAGTTCCTTTTATGCCTAGATTTGGGGGAGTTGCTGTTAAATCTTCTAAGAAAATTAGTAAACCTAAGAGTACTTATATTCCTAAAGTGGATCCTAACTATAAATAGAATGTTATAGATAAGGCTCTACATGAGCAGAAAAGTTATTCAGATATGTCATTAAGCCTGGTTGAAGAGATAAATGATCAACGTAATAGAACATACGATTTAATGCAGGAACCATATGCTAGAGAAAGAGCAAAAGCTGTGGATCAACAGTATGGTACAGATTATCTGAAGGTATATGATAGCATGTTAGAGAAATATGTTGATATTGATGAGTATTTCCAACTTCCAGAACCGAAATATAAGAAGATGGAAAGACCTACTATTGGAGCACAAGTTACTCCTTCAGAAGGAAATACAATATATTTCAATAGAGACATGATCAAAGTACCAGAAGATATTCCAAATAGTGTAGTGCTTCATGAAATGGGTCACTTGGTAGATGGTGCAACTGGTATGAATAATGAGTTCTTAAGAAAACTTGGAGATAAGAGCAAATTTGTCCCATTCAATTAGGCTAAAACTATGTATCCTAATATGACCAGAGATATGTATAATAATATATTGCAGGGCACTGAAATCAAGAGTTACATGAATCAGTTTAGGAATTACTTAGATCAGAAAGGTAAGCTAAATAGAGGAAACTACACAGGTAGCTATAAGAATTTGAAGAAGGAGATAATTGATGCTCCTAGAGAAAGCTTTAACAACATTAAAGCAATCTTCAATCTTTATAGAAGCCCTAAGTTATTCAATAAGGACTTTTAGATGATTCCTATAGTAAATAATAATGATAATAATACTATAGTATAATGGATAATTCATATCAAATAGACATGGCGCTGATAATGCCAGAATATCCAATTCCTAAGTATAAGGATGGTGGCATACATATCAAGAAAAAGAATAGAGGTAAGTTTAATTCATTAAAGAAACGTACTGGTAAAAGTACTGAAGAACTTACGCATAGCAAGAACCCATTGACTCGTAAGAGAGCTATCTTTGCTTAGAACGCTAAGAAATGGAAACACAAAGGAAGAAAGAAAAAATAAATCTAATTATATATAATTATGGAAAAAGAAACATTAAACGGTTTTGAAATATTTGAAGATTTCATGCCAGGAGCTAATGTATTTACTAAAACAGAAATCAAGCAACCTGGCGAAGATGCTGAGGTAGATGATACTAAGGTAGATGAAGATGCTATAACAGAAGAGTTAACTGACGAAGAACTGGAAGGATTGCGTAATCCTAAAAAGGACAAGAAAGATGATAATTCGACTAAAGAGGATGAAGAGTAGGACACGCCTATTAAAAAGAAAACCGGAAAGGATAAAGAAGTTGAAGAAGATGATGATTCAACTAGAGAAGACGAAGGAAGTACAAAGACTGAAGAAACTGATGATGACACTAATGCAGTAAGTGCATTCTTTGGAGTAATGGCAGAAAAAATGGGCTGGGATCTTGATGAAGAAGAGGAAGTTCCTTCTACTCCTGAGGAGCTCGTTGACTATTTTCAATCAGTAATTGAAGAGAATTCAGTACCTCAATATGCCAGTGAAGAAGTAGAGGCACTGGATAATTTTGTTAAGAATGGTGGTAATTTAAGAGACTATTTCGAAATTGATGGCGAACTTGATCTTGAAGAAATTAGTATTGAAGAAGATGAAACAAATCAAAAACTTGTATTGAAAGAATTCTTAAAGGAAAAAGGTTTTAATAGCAAACAAATAGAGAAAAAGTTAACTAAGTACGAGGATGCAGGTTTACTTGAGGATGAAGCTGAAGATGCCTTGGAAGCCTTGAAAGAGATAAGAGAACAAAAGAAACAACAGCTATTGAAAGATCAAGAAAACCAAGCTAAGGCGGCTCAGAAGCGTCAACAGGAATACTTTTAGAACGTTGTCAACGAAATAAAAGGCATGGATAATATACGCGGTATTAAGATACCTGAAAAAGATAAAAAGGTATTACTAGAGTATATATTTAAACCTGACGCTGACGGTATGACCAGATTTCAAAAAGATTGGTCTAAGAGCGTAAAGAACTTACTTGAGTCTGCTTACTTTACTATGAAGGGAGACACGTTGTTAAAAGCTGCTAAAAGTGAAGGTTCTAATAATGCTATTAGTAGATTCAAAAACAGTTTAAGTAAAACAGGAGTAAGTAGGAAGACTAAAAAACAGGAAATCTCTAATGAAGATACTACTTTATGGAGTTCCTTTGCACGACAATTACGTGTAGATTAATAATAAAACTAAATAAATAAAAAATTACTAGTATTTTATGGATAATAATATTCTAAATAACTTAGTACTATACAAAGGTAAATGGTTTTCAGACTTGATTGATACTGCTAAAATTTCAGCAGCTTCACAATAGAATCCGTATCAGGTTGCTACCGTATTGTCTTATGTATTTGGTACTAAAGATAATGGTTACAACACTTCTTTAGATATGCTTACTGGTGGTCTTGGTAATGTAATGACCATTGATCAGCCCAGTTGGGAGTGGAATGTAATGATTGATGCTGATAGAGCAGTAACAATTAGAGATGCTAAATGGAATGGTGCAGCTATCACAGATTCTTCTACAGCTGGTTTGGGTAATACTCCAATCATGTTGTGGTTAGAAGATAATTGGTTCGGACCTACCGCTGTATTGGAATTTGATAACAAGGACTTCCAAGTACGCGTTGCAGGTGCTCCTTACCAAGATGGTAATCTGTGGGTTTATACCTGTTATATTGCAGACGGCCAGCCTACTTCTTATATTCCTGCTGAATACCTGAAACCTGGTTGCCAAGTGTCACGTCTAGCTTCTGCTGTAGAAGAATATAGTGAAGAAGGTGATATCCTGAACTATAATACTGCATTTAAGATGCGTAATTATTTAACTACAATTCGTATCAATTATGATATTACTGGTTCAGCTTATTCTACAGTAATGGCTATTGCATTGCAGGATCCTAAGACAGGTAAGAAATCTTATCTGTGGGCAGACTACCAAGAATGGGTTGCTATGAGAGAGTGGTATAAGAGATGTGAAAGAATGTTGGTTTACATGAAGAACAATGTAAACAAAGATGGTACTTGTAATCTGAAAGGTACTAATGGGCGTCCTGTATTTATGGGTGCTGGTTTGTTGGAACAGATTGCTCCGTCTAACAAACGTTACTATACTAGACTTACTGCAGAATTGTTGGAAGACTTCTTATTTGATCTGTCATATAATGTACTTGGTACTAATGAACGTAAGTTTGTTGCATTGACCGGTGAGATGGGTATGAGAGAATTTGATAGAATTCTGAAAGAAAAGATGGTTAACATGAATCTTATTGACACAGTATTTGTTACAGGTTCTGGCGATAATCTTACTTTTGGTGGTCAGTTTAAGACTTACAAAATGACTAATGGTATTGAATTGACTCTGAAGTACTTCCCGTTGTATGATGATGTTACTTATAATCGTCAATTACATCCTGTTACGTTGAAACCTCTAGAATCATATCGTATGACATTCTTAGATCTTGGTAGACGTGATGGTGAGGCTAACATCGTAAAAGTAGTTCGTAAAGAACGCGAGTTTGTTACTTGGTATACTGGTGGTGCAGTTGCTCCGTCTGGTTATGCAAACTCTAAGAATACTCTGAGATCTAATGGTAAGGATGGTTATACTGTATTCTTCCTTGGAGAAATGGGAATAATGTTAAGGGATCCACGTGCGTGTGGAGAATTGATCATGGACGCACAAGACTAATAAAATTCTTAAACTAATATTGAAACCTTATTAATAATATATCGTTACTAATATAAAAAATATTATTATATGAAAAGTAACGAAGTATATAAGATAACTAATAAGGTAACTAATAAAGTTTATATTGGTATAACCAATCAAGGTTCTGGTGCGAGATATCGCCATCATTGGTATGAATCTCGCATCGGAGAACCTTCTCCCATTCATCGTTCAATGGCAAAATATGGTGAAGAAAATTTCACATTAGAAATAATAGATTTTGCAGATACATATGATGAATTAAAAGAAAAAGAAAAATACTGGATAAAGCAGTACAATTCTACAGATAGAACTATTGGTTATAACCTTACAGAAGGTGGAGATGGAACTTTTGGTAAAAAATTATCTGAGGAAACCAAAGATAAGATAAGACAAAAAGCATTAGGCCGTAAGTTATCTGAAGAAACTAAAGCAAGGATGTCTGAATCTAGAAAAGGAAAATGTTCAGATAAACAGAGAGAGCATCTATCTAAACTACAAGAGCAATGTAAACAAAAAGTATATCAGTATAGTAAACAAGGAGAATTTATTGCTGAATATAATTCTATAATAGAAGCGTGCAAAGCACTGAATTTAAATAGAGATACCATTAGAAGGCAGTTAAAAAATCCTCCTAAGAATTTGAAAGATCATAGAATTAAATTTCTATGGAAGATAGAAAAGACAGACAAATACTAACTTGATAATCTAATATTAATATTATGGAAATAATCGTTAGAATAATTAAATCAAATCCTTGGACAGGGATTACAAAATGGCCTACATGTTATGATTATGTAAGCTCATACTGGACTAGATCTGGTAATTTATATACTGGTTTAACTGCAGAAGATGCAGCTAGATTAGAAAAAGAATTAGGTTTTGCAGAAGGTCATTTGGCACCTAATAGTAACTATTGGGATACTTTTGCCATTAAGATCGGCAAAAAGGATGTGTTACTTGATACTGATAAACCTGAAGATGAACTAAAATATCTGTTCCTTAAAGGACATAAGAGAGTAGCAAATGGGTTGAACAAAATAACACCTGCTACTGATTATGTTATTATTAATAAGAACAGTGAAGCTGAAGAAGCTAATAAGATCAACAAGATCAAACGTGAAGCATACAGAGAAATGGATAAGATGTCTATTGAAGACATGCGTAAGTGTTTAAGACTTTATGGAATTAGAACTGAAAACATGTCTAATGAGCTTATTGAAGCTAAATTGACAGAACAGATTGAAAAAGATCCTAGATCTTACATACTTAAATGGGTAGAAAACCCAAACAAAGAAATAAACTTTGTAATTGAAGAAGCTATTGCAAAGAATATCATTAGAAAGAATAGGGCTCAATATTACTTTGGTACAGATCTGATTGGTAATGGTTTGGAAGACGTAATAGCTTATTTGAAAGATAAGAAGAATAATGATATTAAGATGGCAATCTTAAATGAAATTAAGTCTAAATAATGAATAACCGTACTGCACATATTTAGTTTAAAGTTATCCTAGATAAGAATGCTTAGGGAGTTGCCTTTGGGGGAGCTCCTGCATTCCTACCTTAGGAGATAGATTTATTTCTTAACTAGGCTTAGGATGATATAATAAGCAACAAAATAAGTGGTAACAACGTACTAAAGTTAGGTTTTGAAGGATCATTACAGAGAATATCTGAATTAGATAAGCTCATACGTACAGATGAAAATATAATAATGCAAAAGAATGTATATAATGAATTTGTATTAGATAATGTACATGCTGATGGAAATAGAGTAACGATATGGGCGGTAACACTAAAGTATGGTAATAATTTTGCTAACTGCATGATTGTTGATCATAATACTGCACTGTTATTCAAACAGACTTATAATAATATACCTTGGGTAGAAGTACCAGTAGTAGTATTGGAAGATAATAAAATGTTACTGTACGTTGATCCAATATTAATGCAGCAGACAGATTATGCTCCCTCTAACAATAAATATGCAGTAAATATTACTTACATAAAGAAACCTACTCAATTTGACTATACTAATCTAGACGGTGAATTAGATTTACCGGATGATGTAATGTCAGAAGTAATAAATAGAGCTGTAGTGTTAGCATTAGAAAATATTGAATCTCAAAGAACCTCTAGTAAATTATAGTTAAACCAATTATCTGAATAATTATGACAGAAAGAGAATTGCAAATAGCATTTGAAAGGTAGTTGAGTACTATAGTTCCTGGTTATAACTTAAAGATAAAGTTACCTTCAGATACTATATTTTTCTACCTCAATAAAGCTAAAGATGAATACGTAAAACAGGTATATAGAGTATTCCAACAGAATCAAGAATTATCTGATAAGTTACGTACATTAGTATAGACAAATACGTATAATTCTTTAGACTTTAAAGTACAGGATAACAAATGGATAGTACAATATCCCAATAACTATTTATTCAGTTTAGGAGAAGAAGTTTAGATTAAAATACTTGACAATAAATGTCCTAACTTAGTAACTAAAACTAGAGATGTCATTGAAGCCACTATTGAAACGGTAGATCGAATACTGGAAAACAGTCTTTCGGAATATCACTTACATCATAATTAGGCCAGACCAGTTAGATTGCAAACAGAAAACAATATTGTATTGTATACTGACGGTAATTATGCTATTCACAAATATACCCTCACTTTTCTAAGGTCTGCAAAAAATATAGGTTAGAATTTAACCAAAGAGTACACAGAATTACCTGAGCATACTCATTAGGAAATTGTAGATGCAGCTGTAAATATGTATATAGCACAAGCTGCTTCAACACAAAGATCAGAGAAATCTGATGAACAATAATGCGTTCATGAACGTGGAAATCTGAAATAAGGAAAGTAGAACATGAACTAAGTTTACATGAGCGCGCATTTATGTTAAACTAAAAATAAATTTTAAAATGATTCAACACGTAAATACCGTTTTAATCGGTAAAACTCTTCCGTCAGAGTATACTACTGCGGATGCACTTACTGCTGGTGATGTTGCTCTGTTTGATCAGAATAGAGCTATTATCAAAACAGCTGCTGATGCAGCTAAAGCTACTTCTTTGTATATAGGTGTAGCTCAGAATAAAGTAAAAGTTACTATGCCTGACGGTAGTGTGGCTGATAAGGCTAATATTAAATTTGGTAATGAAATTCAGAAGAATTCTAATCCAAGTGCAGTTATTGGAGAATATGTAGCTCCGGTTTAGGACAAAATCGTTATTAATCTTACCAATGCTACTATCATTGCAGGTCACAGATATGTACTGAGAATAGTATATAAAGACATGTATGAAGCTCCGGGTCAGTTTACACATACTTATGAAGTATTTGCTGCTAACACTACTGCTGCTGACTTAGCTACTGCTATCGTTAAAAAGATTAACAAACATGCTAACCGTAGAGTTAATGCGTCTGTATCTGATGCAGTTATTACTTTAACTGCAATGGAAAAAGATGATAATAACGGTGTATATTCATTGAATGAATATTCTGTAGTAGATATGGAAGCTAGTTTGTATGTTACTATTCCTGGTGCTATTTTGAGTAACCAGCCTGATGCTATTCCTGGTGCTACGATTGTTAAAACTCCTGGTAATCCTGGTAAAGGTTACTGGAAACAAGTACGTGATGCTGAGGTACGCTATATGGGTTACCAAGGTCATGTGTTTACTGGAGCTTATCCTGAAGTAGTACAAGATAGAATGGTAGAGCAAGATGCTACTTACGATTACATTACTGTAGAAAACGATAATAAGTATTTGAGTAACGATAATCAATACATCAAAACCACTCCGCTTACTACTGAACTGTATGTTAAGCATTCAGCTGATTTTGCTTCTTCTATTGTAGCAGAAGGTATCGAAAACTTCATCGCTGCCTAATAATTAACATTTTACTAAACGAAAGTGGGGCGGGTTGGATTATTCCTTCCCACTCCACTTTTTTATTTTATGATTATGAATAAAATAGTTAATGTAAACTTTAAAAACGATACTATGACCTTTGAAGTATATAGTACTATATCTATAGTAAATACTAATGACATAGTTCTATATATTGACGAATGTTTAAATGTCGCTAATATTTACTGTGATAGTCCAGATAACCATGATTATGTATTGAATTACAGTAATTGTGAGTTCACTCTGAAAGAAATCGTAAGAGATGGAGAAGAGAAGGAAGTAACTACACAGTATGCATACGAAATATCTGCTACATCAGATATTATATCTAAGTTTGATACTAATATTAAGTACATTAAAATGTTTTGTACTACAGAGAGATACGCAAATGACTATGCAGATGGAGTGTACTATAATCCTAATATACTTTATAATGCTGAAATAAGAGTATTACACAATTATTGTAGCACCTGTTTAGATGATAGACAAATGCAAACTATAATGTTAATAGTCTTTAAAAGACAGCTTCTAGAATAGGCTATTGCTACTTCTCATAATAAAGAGGCTTTGCAGTTTTACTTAGAATTAAGTAAGTTATTAGACGTTAATATAGACAGTAATGTAGCTAGCACTCCTTGTAATAAATGTATTAACGGAGTATGTAAATTATAAAAATATTATGTGCACATGTAATGAATTAAAATAGTTCTTATATGTTGCTCTAGACTTCTAGGGTAACATCGTAGTAATATCAGATTATGCTAGTTATCCTAATGTAGAAGTTGATCCAAAAGATAACTAGATTACTTTTGATGAACCAGATGTTAAAGACTTTATTAAACCAGATACAAAATTAATTTTTTAGAATGGAATACACAAAATTATTAGGTAAAGTTACTCTTACTTGTGACGGTAAGCATGATTCTTCTAAAGAATATGATAGATTATGTTTAGTCTATGACGAACAATATAGGTCTTTCATATCTATAAAAGAAGTACCAAGTAATATAAGTTTGACTAACGAATCATATTGGCAACCTATAAGTGTAGTATATGCTGATGGTGAGGATATAAAAGTAGATGATGATCTTAGTCTTAAATTTGCTGATAAAGAGTATAATCCTAGCAAATATAGTGGATTAGGTAGAAAAATTCTACGAAAAAGAATAGTTAATAACAAAAATATACTGCTACAAACTGATTTTGATAGTAGTGATACTATATATGTAATTCAATACGAATTTGATTTACAAGGTAAAACTATCACTATACCAAACAATAGTATATTGTTATTCGAAGGAGGTAAGTTCGTAAACGGTGACGTAGTATTAAATGATACTATGATATTACCATAGGGTATTGACGTAGCAGAACATATAGAAGGAAATATTACAGGTGCCTATAAAGACGGGTAGATATACTACGATTCAATTAAGGATAGCTTAATAGCAGTAGTAAATAATAACAAGATAGATCTTTCTACACCTAATATTACTAATGAGTATACCAAATTTACTTGGATTAAATATTCTCCTTCTCAATATGGAGACTAGATGACAGATCAACCGGAGGAAGACTCACAGTATATTGGTATTGCTTCCAATAAAGAAACCGAAGAACCAAGTAATAATCCATTAGATTACGTGTGGGCTAAATTTGTAGGTCCATAGGGTGCACAAGGTTTAAGAGGGGAAAGAGGCTTCCAAGGTCCTCAAGGAGAACAAGGACCTCCTGGTAAAGATGGAGTTGATGGAAAACCAGGGCAATCTGTGAAACCAAATTGGAATACATGGGTGTTTAAGCAAGCAGAATTGCAGCCATCTAAACCTACTTTTGTTACCCCTACTCCTGGAGTATCTGGTATTGACGGTTGGTTTGATGGTCCTAGCGCTGAAGGTAAATGGTGGATGTCTATGGGTTTAGTAGATGGTAGTACAAATACTGTAGCCACTTGGTCTGACCCTGTATAGTGTACAGCTGAAGACGGTAAAACTAATACCTATATGGATTTCAAATATTCTAAGAGTGTATCCATAAATATAATACCGGCATTAAATAAAACTAGTAGAAACCCCGTTGGTTGGGAAGATACTCCACCTACATTAGCTCCAGGTGAGTTTATGTGGATGATCAATGCTCTTATAGATGAGAACAATGAGTTAGTCAAGGAATGGTAGGGTCCAATAAGAATAACTGGTGAACAAGGGCCACAAGGTGAACCTGGATAGGGAGAACCTGGAGATACTTATAACACGGTGTTCGCATATAAATCTAGTGTAGAAAAACCAGAAAAACCAGTAGGAGGAGAATGGGATGCTGACACTAATATTATAGTATATCCAGAAGGTTGGTCTAGTAATGACGAAGAATTAATTCCACCTGTGTGGATGTCCAATAAAGTGTTTACATCTAATCCTAACATACAAGGAGAATGGTCAGAACCTATAAAGATATCTGGGCAAGACGGTGCAGCTGGAACTGATGGTAATTCAGTAGAATTTATTTATACTCGTACAACTGATTCAGGAGTAGGTGATGCTCCCGAAACTCCTGTAGGAGAAGATGTAGATGATTTTATTCCTCTTAATTGGACAGATAATCCTAAGGGAGTAACACCTATATTAAAAGCAGAATGGGTTAGTACCAGAAGCAAAAAAGACAATAAATGGGGAGGATTTAGTACACCGGCATTATGGTCTAAGTGGGGAGAGAACGGATAGGACGGAGATGGAGTTCAATATATATTCTATAGAACTGCTACTAATAATGATCCTGATAACCCTACTCCAAATAATACTAATTCAGACGCATATCAAGAAACTGGAGACTTCGAAGGTATTGAATATATACCAGGAGATGGTTGGACTGATAACCCGCAAGGAGTTACTAAAGAACTATAGTATGAATGGGTATGTCAAAGAAAGTTTAGAGGAGGACGATGGAGAGCTTATACAGGACCTTCACTATGGGCTAAATATGGTAAAGATGGTTTAGACGGACTAGGTAGTATCGTATTAGACTTGGACAATGAAGTTCAATCGGTAGCTACAGATAATTTAGGGGCTGTAATATCTGGATTGCCGGTTACTACCAAATTGATTATGTATTATGGTACTACCGAACTGAATCTTAGTTCTTTAAGTGTACGTCAAGTAAATGGAATTACAGCTACAGCAGATAGAAAGACTGGTATAATAACAGTGAGCGCTATAACCCCTTCAGCTCCTACTAATATTCGTATACCTATTGATGCTTCGTGTGTGTGGAACAATGAGTTAATAGAGAGAACTACTTATCTTACTATTAATAAAATTAAACCAGGTGCAGATGGTCAGGATGCAATATTATATTCTTTAGTGCCTTCTGTAGACGCTATGCATGTGGACAAAAAAGGAGTAGCTGATGTTAAGTTTATTAGCTGTGGTATTAAGAAAACGCAAGGAAAAGTTACCACTATGCTTACTTCTGTTCCTGCCGGATTCCAATTTAAATACGTAATAGACGAAGACTTAGCAGAAAACTATACTATAGATTAGAATTTATCTGTCACTTCTATAGATAAAAAAGTAACATTCCTACTTACTAGTGGAGAAACTCTAGTAGATAAAGAGACTGTATTCAAAATAAGCGATGGTAAGGATGGTGTTGATGGTGTAGGAGGATTAGTAACAGACTTTGATAATGATATGTAGTCTGTTGCTTGTGATTCTAAAGGTAATGTAATATCTGGATTGCCGTTAACTACTACAGTAAGCATGTACTATGGTACTACTAAGTTAGTACTAGATAGTTTGGCTGTAGGATCTGTAGAAGGAATAACTGCTAGTGCAACTGCATCAACAGGAGTAATTACAGTAACAAGCATATCTTCTACTACTGGAGATGTTATAAGAATTCCTGTGAATGTTAAAGCTTCTAATGACGGTACTCAATATATTAGAGATGTAATATTCACTATAAATAAGATAAGACCAGGTGCAGATGGAGAGAATGCAAAAGTATATTCTTTACTACCTTCAGTAAACGCTATTCATAGATTTAAAGATGACAGCAATGAAGTAAACTCGGTTTGGTGTGATCTTCAATTAAAAGAAGGTGATACTGTTAAAACTTTAAGTACTACTCCAACTGGATATAAGTTCACATACAAAGTAGATAATGGAGGTGAGGCCAACTACTCAATAGGTAGTGTAGTAGCCAGTAGTTCTATTACAGCTCAGGTGACATTTACTTTATACGATGAGAGATCAGGCAATAGAGTGACAGTAGATACAGAAACTATATATGTCATTAGAGATGGTAAGGATGGTGAAGACGGACAACCTGGAACTGTTCCAAATTGGAAGACTTACGTATATAAGTAGTCAAACACTAAACCAGATAAACCTACTTTTAGAGTTCCTCAACCTGGAGGATTAGACGGTTGGGTTGACTTTCCAGATTCTTCTACGGGGCAATGGTGGCAATGTATAGGTTTAGTATACGGAGAAACTAATAGTGTACATGTTTGGGGAGAGGTAGTTCCATTAAATGGTAAAGATGGAGTAGCTCAAGACGGTAAGTATACTGAATTTAGATTCAAAGCTGTGACTACAGGTTATTCTCCTGGTACTCCTCAGTAGGTCCGTAATCCGGCAGGATGGAATACTACAGTACCTTCTGTGGATGAGAGTATAGAAACGCTATGGATGATAATGGCTGTTATATCTCCTAATGATGCATTGGAATCTGGTTGGAGTACTCCTGTAAGAATAAGTGGTGAAACAGGGTAGGACGGAGAACCGGGAGCAACATTATACACTTGGATAAAATATTCAGATAACGAACCTACTTCTGACGCTGACATATATGACACACCTAATAGATATACTAAATATATTGGTATAGCATATAATAAAACCAGTCCTGTAGAAAGTACAGATTATGAAGTCTATGAATGGACTAAGTGGGTAGGAGCTGATGGTAATAAAGGTAGGATAATATATCCAGTAGGTACTTATAGTGATAGTAAAACATATACCTGTACTGACGAAAAGGCACCATATGTATTCTTTAATGATGAGTACTACGTGATGAACAAAAACGGTAATTGGTTAGGTACTAGCACTGGAAAGACCCCAGAACAAGACTGGAATACTAATGGTAGTAATGCTACATGGATCTTAATGGATAAATACGAAGCCTTGTTCACTAAAATATTAATTGCGGATGGTGGCAGCATGGGTAAATTTATATTCAATGGAGATTACATGTTTAGCCAAGAAGGAGTTGATGGTGGAGGAAATGCTACTAGTAATTATTAGAATTTTACCAATAACACAGTTAATTTCACTAACCATTTCACCATGCCCTCAGATTCCAACTGGGTAGATGAAGTATCAATAGAGACATATAAAGTAACTGTACGTAATGCTGTTGTATCTATGATGTGGGGAGTTAATACAGATATAGTTAGTACTACTAAATAGACACCTGAATTTAAAATAAAAATTAAAGGAGTAAAAACTTATCCTTCGGCAACTGTACAATTACAATATAAATATATTAAGAATGGTAATCTAGAGTACATACAAATGCCTATAACTAGTTCTACAGTAGAATATACTTTACCGGCCAGTGAAGCTGGTAGTGGAGGAGACTACACTACATCTATAGAGATAGTGCAATTTGGTACTGGATCTTTAAGTGTATCGTTTGAATTTTATATAAGTAATGTATTTATTCCTAATTTCATGGTAAATGCTGTCACTGGATAGGTAGATATGAATAAAGGAGTAATAAGAATGAGAAGTGCTGAGGAATATGATAAGTTATACTACTCATAGTTAACTGGTAGCACATCAGTATATAGACCTAATATTACATCTAATAAACAGCTAATGGTAATAGATGATATTGGAGCTACTGATTATACCATATCTTTACCTTTTAATGACGCCTACGAAGGCATGTCAATATATATATTTTATACTTCTACTACTGGTGCCGGTAATTATGCTCTTAGGATAGTAACTGAAAATTCTCAAAGTAATCTACCCGGAGGAGTAGGTAAATTCCTATATAACGGTTCATTAAGTTTAAGTATAATAACATTAACTCCTAATAAATTTGTACAGCTTAAATACACTAATATGGCTTCTGGATATGTAATGTCTGGTAATACTATTGTTCCATTTAATTGTCCTGCTTGGATGGTTGAAAATGGGTCTGATTTCTAGAAACAAATATAATTATGAATGATCTAAATAATTACGTAAATAATAAACTATTATACTCTGTAAAGTATAATAACAGAGACGTAGTATCTGCTATATGCTCTAATGAGTTATAGTTTCTACTTACTAAAGTAGAATTTGTTCAAGATAGATAGATGCTAGAATCTATGATCTGTGGAATTAATAGACAGATAGATAAAGATATACCTTTAAAGTTAGTTAAAGTGTGTAACATAATAAATTGTAAAGACTGTAATTATTGCAGGACCTGTTGCTCAAATTAACGTTCAGTATTATTATTAACTAAATATGTAAATTATGAAAATAGATTTTAAAAATATAGTTATTAGAGATATTGAGGGTAATGAAGAAAATATAGATATGTCAAAAGAGTTAGGTAAAATTCTTTATAGATCTGCTATAAGTAAAGAAGGATTAGAACTGGCTAAGGACATTTATGATAATGGTGAAGTAGAACTTGACAAAGATGCTGCAACTTCTATAAAAGGTGTAGTATCTAACGGCTTCTTAGCTATAGTTCAAGAATCTGTAATACCTATGTTAGATGAAATTATAAATTCTGAAAACAATGACCAACAAGCTGAGTGAATACAGTGATAGGGAATTGTTAGAAGCAATATATACTATGTTACAATATGTAATAGTAAGAGTAAACGAAATTGATAACGATGATAAACAATTTGGAATGAATCTTGCTGCAAATTTACTTAGTAGTATAGTATATGATGCTCAACCTAGAACTACAAGATATGCAAATTAAATGGTTAAAAGAAAGTAATAGAATGAAGCACCTGAAGTACGCAATACTACCAGGTGCTCTGTTCACTATATTATTTGTAGCTGGTTTGGCTACAGGTATGGAGTTTAAAGATAAACAACACGGCGGTAAATGGGATTGGTTAGACTGGATAGCTACTATGATTGGTGGTACTATAGGCCAAGCTATACAGATAGGTTTAATATATTTAGTAATGAAATTGTTATGATATACTTTACTTTATAGGAGCTAATAAAGTCTAATACAGCTATTACAAAGAAATTAGATAATACACCCGGAGAATAGGCAATAAAGAATTTAAATACGTTAGTAGATAATGTATTAGATCCTTTACGTAAGTTGTATGGTAAACCTATTATTGTTACATCTGGTTATCGTAGTCCTGAAGTTAATCGTAGCGTTAATGGAGCTACATCTAGTCAACATGTATTAGGAGAAGCTGCTGATATAACAGCTGGTAGTAAAAAAGAAAACAAAAAGTTATTCGAATTGATTAGAGATAATTTTGAATTTGATTAGCTTATTAATGAAAACAATTACTCATGGATACATGTATCTTATAGAGAAGGCAAACTTAGAAAATAGATGTTAAAACTTGGTAAATAATGAAGACATTACTATGCAAGAGCGTAAATGAGAGTAAAACTTTGATGAAATGCCAGCACTATATACAGTTAAAAAATAGTTAATAAACGCAGAAAATGGTAAGATTTGTAAACTTTAGAGCAACAGATATTTAGCCTAATCCAGATGAAGTAATGTATTGGGTAGATCTGGCTACTGATCCTCTAGGAGGTAGTATTAAAACTTGGAATGCGGAAGGGTATTGGGAAACTCTTCGAGTATTAGAAGGTACACTGCCAGAATTTGAAGAGAAGATTAAAAAATATGTACAATAGCAACTAGAATCATACGAAGAACGTGTAGATGAGAAGGTTAAGATTATTGAGGGTCAAATAGCTATTGTAGATCAAGATATAGAGTCATTAAAACAAGGTAAACAAGATAAGCTAGTAGCCGGTGCTGGTATCAATATATCTGATAATGTAATATCTTGTATAGTAGACTTAACTTTATATAAGGTAGTACTTGAATTACCTACTGAAGATATTGATCCTACTAAAATATATTTGGTATTAGATGAAGACGGAGAGGAAGGTAATATATGGAAAGAGTACATATATGTGAACAATCATTGGGAATTGATGGGAGAATATCAAGCTCCTATAGATTTGTCTCCATATCTTACTAAAGAAGAGGCTAAAAATACTTATAGCTTAAAAACAGAACTCGATGAAGAGATTGCTAGAGCTACTCAAGCAGAAAGAGACATATAGAATAGTGTGTCTGCAGAAACAGCAAGAGCTCAGCAGGCAGAAGCAGATAATCTTGAAAAAATAAATAATGAAATAGCTAGAGCTAAATAGGCTGAAGAGACTAATGCTAAAGCTATTAAAGATGAATCGGATAGAGCTAAAGCTGCTGAATCAAAGAATGCTGATGCTATTAATACAGAAATAAGTAGAGCACAAACTGCAGAGAATCAAATAATTGGTTCTGTATATTCCTTAGATAGTTATGTTAAAGAATCTATTACAGAATTAAAAGAATCAATTGGTAGTGATAGTGGTCTTTCTGATAGAATAGATGAAGTTGAGGCTGCATACAAAGCCGCAGATAATGCTTTAGGGCAAAGGGTTACTGATGAAATTACCAGAGCTACTAATGCAGAAAATGCTAATACTAATAAAATTACTACTGAGAAGAATCGTAATGACGCACAAGACACTTTAATAACTAATCTACAAAATAGTAAAGTAGCATCAGTAGAACTGATCTAGGATTAGTAGAATAGCTTGCATTACACATTAATGGTAGATTCTGTTAATGCTGGAGAAATTAGTATACCTAAAGATAGATTCCTTAAAGAAGTTGTATATGATGCGGATACTACTAGTTTAGTATTCACTTTTGTAGCAGAAGATGGAGATTCTGTAGTAAGAGTAAACATAGGGGATTTAGTAGATGTATATACTGCTGGAGATGGGTTACAACTTGCTGCATCTAACAAATTTAATGTAGTTATAGACTCTACATCAGATTCATATTTAACTGTAGGCCCTAATGGAGTAAAATTAATAGGTGTAGCTGCAGCGATTAATTCCGTTAGATCAGAGTTTGAAGAATCTAATTAGCAGTTGATAGGATCAATAGAAGCAGAAACTGCTAGAGCCACAGAGGTAGAAAATAATCTAGTAGGTCAAATATACGCACTAGACTCGTAGAAACAGAACACCCTGGTAAGTGGTACTAACATAAAGACGGTTAATGGGGAATCTTTAGTTGGATCTGGTAACATTGAAATTACTGCAGGAGCTGGAGAAGTAGGCGAAGCACCAAAGGATAATAAAAAATATGGTAGAAGAAATGCAGCATGGTCTGAGATTATTGAATTCTCTGGTAACTATAGTGATTTAACTAATAAACCTACTATACCTGATACTAGTGCGTTAGCTACTAAGACAGAATTGAATAGTGGATTATCTGGTAAACTTAGTTTATCTGGTGGTACTATGACTAATACTAATTTGGTTACTAATCTTAATGCAGAGCTACTTAACGGTAAGAAATCTGTTTATTATTTCTAGGTATAGGAATCTGATATTACTACCGAACAAGCTAAAACATATTATAATAATTCTGTATTGACAACTAACTCTGATAATCTTGGTACTAATTCATATACTTTTGGACAATTCTTGTGCTTTAATAGACATCTATCTGTAACACACATATATATTCCAGATCTAGTTGACGGTAAAACAGATAATCACATATATGTCAGAAACGCATGGAATGGTAAGAATAGGGACATGTCATAGGTTCCGTGGAGGCAAATTCCATGGAGAACAGATTTAACTTGGGATACTATAACTAATAAACCTACGTTCTCCTCATCTTCTGTTGCTAATTCTGTAGCATAGAGAGACTCTTCATCTAGATTATGGGCAACCGGTTATGTAGTATCTGGTTCAGATGGTAATTAGTTATTAACAGGTTCTGGAGTTACTAAATCAGTATTTGATTTCACTAGGTTTTTAGCTCCTAGTAACATAGATCAAGTAACCGGTTCATTTTTTGGGTATTATAATAGAGACAACTCTGGACAGTTACCAATAACAGGAGAAAAAGGTAATATACTTTAGATAACTGATAATACTGCATCATTGCCAGGTAGTAGTAATAATAATTCTTTGCAAATAGCTTTATCACACGGTAATGTAGACAATTTATACTTTAGAAGTTCGTTATCCAATAGCGGTTGGAACTCGTGGAAGAAATTAGTTACGTCATCTGATAAACTACCAACTCCATATGCATTGACATTTACTGGAGCTGTAACAGGAACTTGGGATGGATCTGCAGCTAAAACAATTAATATACCAGCATCTGCATCGGGGCCTAAGGGAGATAAAGGGGATCCGGGAGAGAACGGTATAACACCAACTATTGGTTCCAATGGTAACTGGTATTTAGGAGATACTAATACTGGTAAACCTTCTAGAGGTGCAACTGGACCTAAAGGGGATACAGGAGCTCAAGGACCTAAAGGTGATGCCGGTACTGCTGCAACTATTACAGAAGTATC
This sequence comes from uncultured Bacilli bacterium, assembly GCA_947632565.1. Taxonomy (GTDB): domain Bacteria; phylum Bacillota_I; class Bacilli_A; order RF39; family UBA660; genus Alloscybalousia. Next base: position 95,506 of record CANRPT010000002.1, read on the forward strand.
TGCTGTTACTCTACCATATACTTCAGAAGCAACAGTAACAATGGGCGGTACAGCTAGTGCCAGAACATTCAGATTTGGTATACCTCAAGGTCATACAGGATTGCAAGGAGAATAGGGTCCGAAAGGAGACAAAGGAGATACTGGTCCTTAGGGTCCCAGAGGTTATACTGGAGATACAGGTCCTACTGGGCCAAAGGGGGACAGAGGTGATGTTGGACCACAAGGGCCTCAAGGATATTCTGTTGTAGACGATGCTTTAAGTGGTTCTTCTACAAATCCAGTTTAGAATTCAGTAATAACTGAAGTAGTTAATAATCTTGGTAATTCAATTGTAAATATTGCCGCTACTACACCTATTGGAAATATGCAATATAGCGGTGTTGTTCCTAGCTCGCTCATTGATGTGAATTCAGATTAGAAACTTGTGGTATCAGTAAATGGAGCTACAGCTGGTTCTATGGCTAAGGCATTACCGGAGGGTTGGTCTCAAGTTTAGTGTTAGTATCCAAATGAAGGAGTTTCAAATAGGCCTGGTTTATTTTTTAGATCAGGATCGCACGTTATGTTCTTTGGGTTCTCTGGCGTAATAGCATGTGGCCAAATAGACTCTTATGGAGGTATAAATATAATTTCTTAGGTAGGATTCATTAACACTAATAAAGCATGATGAAAAAATTAAGTATTATAATTCCTCATTATAAGGAAGAATTGAACGTACTAAGACCTTTGCTGTCTTCTATAGACATTCAGTTAGCAATAAATTTTGATGATATTGAGGTTATAGTGGTAAATGATGGAGAAGACGCTATTCCGCTAACATAGGAATTCATTGACAGTTTTTCAAACATACATATTATTTATTTACCTCAATAGACAAATAAAGGATTGGCTGCTGCTCGTAACATTGGGTTCGATAACAGTAAAGGGGAATATGTAATGTATTGTGACTCAGACGATAGATTTCATAATGTAGCATCCATTTGGACTTACTTATAGGAAATAGAAAAAGGATATGATTATATAGCAGCATCTTGGTTGAGAGAAATAACATATGACGGTGGTTTGCAGTACAAAATGGAATAGTATGATTCTACTTGTGTGCATGCTAAAGTATTTAAAAGAAGTTTCTTACTCAAGTATGGTATCAGGTTTTTAGATGAATTTAGATGCCACGAAGATACGTATTTTGTAGGTTTAGCTTATGATCTTGCTGATAATAAAAAGTTTATAAATTATACTACATATGTATGGTGTGCTAATGAGAACTCGATGACTAGAGATAATGAAGAATCATTTCTATATAGAGAATTCCATACATTCCATAAATCAGCATATTAGTTATTTGCAGCTATCGAAAAATACAAACCGTAGAATATGCCATATAGAATATTACAAAATTCTATATACGTATATTTTATGTACCAAAGAAGTTGCTGGGACAAGGAAGGAAACAAATACTTAAAACAATCTGAGCAAGAATTTATAAAATTGATGAATAGATTCTACAAATATATGAAAGATGCCGATCAAGAGCTAATTGCTAAAGTATATAAAGAAACTGAAGCTCTTGGTTATGGTACATACATTAGAGAGAGTTATGAGGACTTTATTAAAAGAATTACAAATAATATATAACAATGAAAGAAAACATAAATTTTAAAGCTAGTGTTACAGCTCCAGATCCTAAGGAAGTAAATTACTGGATTGATCTAAAAGAAGATCCAACAGGTGCTGTAATTAAAGTTTATAAGAATTCTGGTTGGGCTCCTATTAGTGGAGATACAGAAGTAATAGAACAACTAGAAGAGAAGATTGATAACAAAGCAGATAAATCTGATACCTATAATAAGGAATAGGTAGACGCTAAGGTAGCATCTGTATATAGAGTAAAAGGCACTGTAGTAGACTTTGATTCTTTACCTGAGGTATCTGTAGTCGGAGATGTGTACAACATAGATGATACAGGAGCTAATTATGTATGCATTAATGCTGATCCAGTAGAATGGGATAAATTATCAGAAACTGTAGATTTAACTAATTGTATATCATCAGAGGTTGTTAACAACATAGTTACTATGACTCAAGCAGAATATAACGCATTACCTAATAAAAATTCTAAAACACTATACTTAATTTACGAATAATTATGGAACTCGGAGATAAAAATATTGTAGCTGCCCGTTTAGGAAACGCTAACGTATTTACTAATTATTATGGGGTTAGTTTCCCTATAGAACCTCAAAGTACTACTTTGACTAGAATTGGTTATATGCCTTGGCATAAAGAATTACCAATTCAATCTAAAATGAAATCATGTACACTTACTGCTGATGGTGTGGTTAAATATCTTAAAGCAGACGATAGAACTAAATATGAAGATGATTCTGATAGAGATATGACTTTAAATACTATGGTAGAAATACCTGAGTTTTGGTATAAGTGTATGAAGGATGACAATACTGTATATCTAAATTTGTATCCTGCAGATCCCATGATACCTGGAGTAGAGCACGTAGAGAAGTTCTATATTTCAGCATACGAAGCATCTAATGTTGAAGATGTATATAAGTCTATTAAAGGTGATAATATTACTCCTTCAGTTAATATTGCAAGAACCACAATGCAACAAAGAGCTAGGGCTAATAAGACCGGTAGTACTAATTGGAATATATATACTTATAATGCACACAAGGTACTTACTATACTATATTTAGTAGAATATGCTTGTACTAATTCTCAAAAAGCATTTAATGCTGAATTAACCGCAGAAGGTTATCATCAGGGAGGTCTAGGAGATGGTGTTACTACCGGTAGTATACAAGTGGATGGAGTAAATAAATATAATTCCATACCCTGTGGTAGTACTGATGAACACGGTAATTCTACAGGAATTACTTCAGTTACTGTTAATAGCAGTGATGCAGAGGAAGTTGCTACTCAGAAGACTTACAGTGTTCCTACTTACAGAGGAATAGAGAATCCATTTGGTCATGTATGGAAAAATTGTATAGACATACTTATACATTATAATGCAACTTCTACGAAAAATGACGTTTATGTTACTACCGATGTAAGCAAATTTGGTTCGACTAATGTTTCAGATTATAACTTACAATGTAGTACTGTAACTAATGGAGGTTATAAGAAGAGACTCATCTATAATGAATCATTTGATTTGTTTCCACCAATTGATGAGGCATATGGAGGAAGTGCTACTACATACTGGTGTGATTATAACTATACCAATAATAACACTTCAGATAGAACCTTAATTGTAGGCGGTAACGCTGGTGATGGTGCGTATTCCGGTTTGCTCTCTTTGCGTTCTGACTATTCGCTTGGCTATGCTCATGCCGCTGTCGGTACTCGGTTAATCTATATACCGTAATTTAAATATAGATAAAGTTGTCCTCTGTCA
>CANRPT010000003.1 GCA_947632565.1 uncultured Bacilli bacterium
AGTGCACTTTCCTTTATAAATACTCTTTTTCCTATCTATTGCACTTAATTGTGCACTTTACTTAAAATTTAACGAAAGAAAAACAGTGATATTACTGTTTCTATTTATATTTCCATTTCTTTTTTATTTTTTGAAAAGCATACTGAATAGAACGTACTGGACCATTGGTAAAAATTCCTTTGATGGTTTGTTGCATACTTTCTTTCTTATTTAATTTAGTAAAATAGAAAAGTATTTTCTGTTGCACTTGTTCCAAATCTTGAGTTACATTTTCTTCTTCTAATTCTTTTCTAAGAGAACTAGGTAAACTAGATAGATTTTGCATTAATAATGGATAATCAATCACGATTTCACCTTTTTGATCAAGATGAAAATAAGAATTTTTTTCTCCATAAATATCATGATACTTTTCAAAACTACCTGCTACAATGTTACTGACTTTCTTAGGGTTTTCTGCAAACCTCATTCTAGTATCACCGAAATAAGATAATCCACAGATTTGGGTATAAACATCTACTAATTTTTTTTCTTTTTCAACAGGAAGTGTGAGTAAAGCTACCTTCAAAACTTGTTCTCTATTTTTTTGATTGTATGCTTTTATTTTCTGATTTTCAACAAGAGGAAGAATGGTTTTTTGAAATCTTCCAGGTACATAAAAACTCTCCCAAGTTTCTAAATATCTCATGAAATCTTTTTCTTCAATGGTTCCATATTTATAAAGATTTCCATTTTCTAAAATATTACTTAAATAAGTAATTCCAGTCCTTCCTTTTAACTTAGAAATAGAAGCATAACGAAAGAAAAGTTTTCCAAACCAAGAATAATCTTTCGGATTTCTTTTCATATTTTCGAAATGCCATTTTTTTAAATCTTCTACTACGAAAATGAAATCAATTTGTGGATGATCATTTTTTTGATACCCACTTTGCTGAAAAACCCCAGATCCATATCCATAAGCTGCTTTTACTGTTGGTCGTTTTTGAATAAATTTTTGAAATTCTTTTACATTTTTCATTTTTTCTTTTTACCTTCTATATACATTTTGAAAAGCTCGATATGTCTTCTGAATTCCCTCCACATGAGGAGTATAAGAAAAATCAATATCTTCTGTAATTTTACTACCATCACATAATTCCGTTTCCCATTCATGATAAGGAAAAGGAAGAAATTCAGGATGTTCTAAAAAGAAATCGTCTTCTAAATAATAATCTTGATAAGGACAATCTACTGCTGACAAAAAAAGCTTGGCAAATCTAGAATAATCTAAGATATCATTAGAACATAAGTTATAAGCATGAGAATTCGTTTTGACTTGACATAACTTTAACATCGCATCACAAACATCTTTCACATATACAAACTGAAACTTTCCCTTTGCTTCTTTTGGAAAAATAATTTGTCCTGATTGCATCAACATTTGTACATATAAACTTTCCCTTGGAACATAATTATAAGGACCATAAATGAGACTTGGTCGAATACTAATATAATCGATATTTTTCTTTTCACATGCTTCTATCAATTCCTGCTCTAAGGCAATTTTTCCATCAATATAATCTTTTAAATCATTAGGATAAATACTGGTATCCTTTTGAAAGGGAGTATCTTCCTTCTTTAAAAGACAAGGATTTTGATATTTCTGATAAACATCTACTGTACTGACAAAAAGATATTTAGTAGTATCAATAAAATGAGTAATCAGTTGAATATCTCCTTTTTGATAACCACAACAATCAATGATAGCATCAAAATGTATGGAAATATTAGATAATTTTTCGAAATCATGACGATCGCAAATATATTCTTTTTGAATCATGGATAAAATAGGATCCTTTACTCCATATTTTTCCATTTCATGATGACTTCCACGATTTAAAGTATAAATTTCATGGTTTTGATAGGCTTGCATAATCAAAACTCTACCCAGAAATTTATTACCCCCAATTACTAGAATTTTCATGTTATTCTACATCCGTCTCCCATAATCCATGTTGATTGCAATAACTATATAATTTACTATGTGGGTAATAAACAAATGTAACCGTAGCTTCCTGATTTGGAGTAAGAGTAACCGTCTCTTCTATATTTTCATGAACATAACAAATCATCATAATATAATGCTCATCTTCCATCACATGAGGAACGATTACTTTGATTTGATCTCCTACTTTTTCATATTGTGGTAAATGTTTTTCAAAAGATGCTTCCATAGAATTGGGAACAACCTCCTCCATCTTTTCTCCACAACACTCAATTCCACAACGACAATGACAATCTTCTAAAACTTTTACAACTGCATTGCATGATTTGCATTTTAATATTTTCATATTCTTTCACCTCTTTTATATTTTATCATGTTATTTTCTAAAATACTACTAAAAATAGACTACATAGTAGCCTATCTATTTAAATTTTTCTTCCATTCTTTATTCCTTTTGCTCCTTTTAAACCACCCAATTCTGTAAATCCTTTTAAAATATTGGTATCAAAAGAATGTGTTTTATTTATTCTCCTTTTATAATCACGAATTCCGATATTAATCATGTCATCTAATAATTCCGTATATTCTTTTCCAACAGGTTCCCACAAATAGAAAGATAAAGAACCAGGAATATTATTTACTTCGTTAATATAAACTTTATTTGTTTTAGTATCTACTAAGAAGTCAATACGAACTACTCCACTAGAACCAAGAGATTGAAAAGCACGTACTGCAACATCTTCGATTTCTTCTTTCATTTTATCTGGAAGAGGGGCAGGAATCACACGATTCGCAGAAACCATTCCCTTGGAAGACTTAAACTTTCCTCCTAATTTTCCTTTTGATTTAGAAGAACCAATATATTTATCTTCATAAGTTAAAAAATCTTTAGTTGGAATTACCTGTTCAATGGCACTTACTTGTTGATTCTCATAATTTCCTAGTACACTAATATTTACTTCCATTAAATTTTCTACTAATTTTTCAACAAGAATTTTATGATCATATTTTATAGCTTCATCAATTGCTTCTTTTATTTCTTCTTCCGTATGTGCTATTTGAATCCCTACACTACTACCTAAAGTAGCTGGTTTCACAATCACAGGATACCCTAATTTTTGAATGCGATTGAAAATTTCACTAGAATCATCTTCATATTCTGTATCATAGAACCAAAGATACTTACAAATTGGTAAATCAGAAGAAGCAAAAACTTCTTTCATAAATAATTTATCTTGTCCGACAACAGAAGCATAGATATCACTTCCGACAAATGGAATTCCAATCGATTGTAAGTATCCTTGTAGGACTCCATCTTCTACATTTGTTCCATGAACGATTGGAAATACCATATCTAATTCTTTCACAATTCTTCGAAGTCCTTTTTTATTCTGTAAAACAAATCTTCCTCCTTTTTCATACAAAACAACATTTTTGGCATAACGATGAATCAAAGAAAGATCACTATAAGTTTCTATTTCTTTTAACATTTCTCCTGTATACCATTGTCTATCTTTCGTGATATAAATGGGAATAATTTCATATTTTTCACTATCCATTTTATTCATCGCCTGAATAGCAGAAATAATACTAACTTCATGTTCTACACTTTCTCCGCCAAAAATAACACCTAATCTAATTTTCATAATCTTCACTCCTCATCTTATTCATTATATGTATCTGGTAAATCATTTTCAAATAATGCATATAAATCTTTTTTCGTTTGCATAGTTTTTAACAAATCATAAGCTTCATACACACTATTAACAATAAAAATTTTATCTTTCTCATAACCTTCTTCATTTAAACCTTCAAAAATTGGTTTTGTTTTCTTTTCTCCTACTAAAATAACACTATCAGCAACATGAGCAATCTGGGTACCAAAAATATGATTCAATTCTTTTTCCTTTTCCCCTAATTCTGTCATTCCAGGAGTAACTACTACTTTTGTTCCAGGCATCATACCTAGTACATCTAAGGCAGCTTTTGCTCCTACCGGATTAGAATTATAAGCATCGTTTATTTGATACATATAACCAAAGTTCTTTAACTCTAATCTACTTTCTACTGGTCTTACTTTTCTTACTCCTTGTTGAAGTTCTTTGATACTAATTCCAAATTCTTTTCCTAAGGCAATTCCAGCTAGAATATTATAGATATTATGATTCCCTAACAATTTTGTTTCAAATGGATATTTTTTGGAATCTCCTTTCCATATGACATTAAATTTACTTCCTTTATAATCACATTGAATATCACATGCTTTTACATCAACATCTTCTTCTAAAATTCCTATCCATATCTTTTTACATTTACTTTGAATTGGATAAGATACTTGTTTGGGATCATCTCGATTTAAGACTGCAATTCCATCTTCTGGCAAGCTTTCAATTAATTCAAATTTTGTTTTAATAATATTTTCTGGACTTCCAAATGTTTCTAAGTGAGCAAGTCCAATTCTCGTTAGAATTCCAAATTGGGGATGTACTAAATCACATAGTTTTTTGATTTCTCCTCTTTTATAAGCTCCCATTTCTGCAATAAAAATATCATCAAATTTATCCAAATAATGATTAATTGTAATCATTAAACCATATTCTGTATTTAAATTTTTTGGTGTTGATCTAGAAATAAATTTTATATTTAATATGTCATTTAAAATATTTTTACTACTCGTTTTTCCATAACTACCAGTAATTCCAATTACTTTTAAATGATTCATATTTTTTAGTTTGGTTTTAGCTTTCGTTTCATAGTATTTATAAACAAATTTTTCAACGGGAGTATTTATTACTTTCGCAATCCAAACTACAATATAACTAAAATAAGTAACCATTGCTTCTACCAATAATAACAGTAACCCATTACTACGATCTAATAAATAAATGATAACTGGTAATATCATTAAAACGGTAATCGTAAAAATTAATCTTTTTACTCTTTTGGTATAAACAAGTGGTTTTTTTACTTGTTCTGTTTTTCGAAGATTAAGAATTCGAATGGCTTCTAAAAAATAGAAAATAAGAGCAATTACTACTAAAACAGTGGATAATGTATTCGAAAGATAATAACTTAATCCTAGAAGGAATAAGGCAATCAAATCCAAAGTTACAAAAACAGATTTGAAGTTTTTGATTATCCATTTGATATAACGATTATTTTCGTTATAAAGATTTTGTTGTAACATATGTAAGCTTTTTTTATTTTTGATAACATTAAATATTAAAAGGAATAGAAAACCGATTGTATAAAGATTCATTCTACATCCTCCTTACTACAAAAATTTTTTTAAGATATTCGTTACTTGTGGTAATGCTTCTAAATAAGCATAATGACTATATCCTGGTAATTCTACTAAGCCCCCATCCGGAAGAATTTTTTCTAATTTTTTGGCTTCTTCTAAAGGAGCTTGTTCATCGGCAGTTCCCCAAATCAATAAAGTAGGACAGGTAATTTTTTCAGCATCTTTACTTAAATCAGTATTGACGACATGAACTAATGTTTCTCTTAACATAGGAGAAGCATTTCGATAATCTTCAGATCCAATATATTTTTTAGCATATTCTCCTAATCGAGACATACCAGGTAATTTTTTTATTTTTTTCAAGAAAGATTCTTTCCATGATTTTCTTTTTTCTCTAATACAAGGACTTGCGAATAATACTAATTTATTAACAGGGTTTCTAGAAGCATAAAGAATTGCTACTCTACCTCCAAAAGAATGCCCCATTAAAATAGGATTTTGGATGTTTAAGGCTATGAAAAATTCTTCTAAAATTTCTGTATAGTCATTGATTGTCATACTATTTTCTAAAGGACTACTCTCTCCAAAACCAGGAAAATCTAAAATCGTAATATGATAATCTTGAAATTGATTTCCCAATGGCTTCATCATTTCAATATTTTGTCCCCAACCATGTAATAAGACTAAATCGGAACCATCTTCCTTACCATATTGTATGTAATGAATACTCATATTTCTAATATTTTTTCTCATCTTACCACCAAAAATAGTATAACATCAAACCCAAACAAGCACAACGAAATTACAGATTTTTACAGTTCTTTTCTCAAAAATTCGTAAAATCTTTTCTCCTTTTGCAAACTTGCCGAAGAATCATAAAAAGTAACCATTCCTTGGGATTGCTGAGAAAGTAATTTTTTTTCTTCTAAAATAGATTTTAACCTTCTACTCACTCCATTTCCTCCATCGTAAAATACCACATTTCCTAAAACCTTTCTGATTTCATTTTGAATCAGCGGATAATGGGTACACCCTAACACAACTACTTCTATCTTTTCTTCTTTTGGTAAATTTTTTTCTAAAAATTGACTAATAGAAAAAGTATCTCCCTTCTCAATCCATTTTGCTAAATTAGGACATGGTAACAAGATGGTATTCTGATTATCATATTGATGAAAAAGAGCTAAAAACTTTTCACTTTGTATGGTTGCAGGGGTTGCCATGACTAATGTTTTTTTCAAAAAAGAAAAGTCATGTGCCATTTTATAAGCTGGTTCTATTCCAATAATCGGTAGATTGGGATATTTTTTTCGAAAGTCAGAAATCGTTAAAGCAGTAGCTGTATTACAGGCAAAGACAATAGCTTTACAATTCTTTTCTAAAAAAAATTGAATCATTTCATCTACATAAGAAAAAATTTCTTCTTTCGTTTTTTCTCCATAAGGATTATGAAGTGAATCACTATAATACAGATAATTTTCATGAGGAAGAAGTTTTAAAATTTGTTTTAAAACAGTTACTCCCCCAATTCCAGAATCAAAAATACCAATTGGATTATTCATATTCTCATCACCATTTAAAACTTATTCTATCACATTTTATGTCAAAAAGAAAAAAGTGTTGAAAACACTTTACTCTGTTACAATCCAAGCCGTTGGTATTCTTCTAAGAACACCTTGACTACCAGTAGATGAAATAGGATTATTAATTAATTCTTGTCCTTCTAGTAAAGCAGAAGAAGTTCCTCCATCTAAGTTAGCAGCATTAACAGCACCATAATTTTGCATTAATTCGGTTAATTCTACCATATCAATTCCTAAAATTCCTTTTTTTACATCTCTACCATTGATTACTACAAATAAAACAATTCCATCTGCTCTTTGACCAATGGCACTACGAGGGGCAATTCCCCAACCACCATTTCCTTTTACAAAGGATGGTTTTCCATTAACGATTAAGAATGGTCCAAATTCTATCGCATCACGCATTCCTTTATTGATGGCTTGTTCTTTTGTCATTCTACCGAGAATTAATTTATTATTTTTATCAAAACCAATAAATCCACCACCAACTTGTGCATCTACATAATCATAAATAATTCTTCCATCTTTAATGACGGTTCCATGAGGGATTCCCCCATTTCCAGACCAAGTTGGATCAAAAAAACCTCCCCCATTCATGGTAATTAAGGCATGATTTTTTTGAGCCATGGTTTGTAAAGTTTCTCCTTCTGTTCCTAATTTAGAACTAACTGCTAATTTTACTTTTTCTGGTTTATAAATAGCGATTACATAGCCATCATATCCAGAACCACTGACTTTAATTTTTTTATAAATCGTATTTTCATCTACTCCTTCAAAAATATCTCTTTCATATTTTGAAGAATATTTCTTGTCATTTTCAAAGTCAGGCATATCAATTAAATCTGGATTCGTATCTTCATCTGGTTCTATGATATAATTCCCAGCTAATACTTTAGTAATCAGTTCTTCAGAATAAAACCATCTTGCTAGATATTGGTGACTTTGGGTAGTCATAGCAGTAGTAATTAAAGTATTACGAACCCAAGAATAAGGTCCATATAATAAAAACAATCCAGAAGATAACCCAATTAAGGCAAGAGAAAATAATAATAAAAAGGTTCGTTTTACTTTTAAATTAATTTTTAATTTTTTCTTCTTTTCCTTCATTTTGATACCTCTTCTCAATTAATCTTTTCCCACAAACTTTCCATCTGAATTTAAATCAATATAATCATATTTTAAAGAAAATTCTTGGATTTCCTCTTTCTCCTTATTTTCTTTTTTATAAGATTGAATAAGTTCGTTTACAGCTTTTAAATCTTTTGTATAATAATTGATTGCAGTTTCATAAGCAATTACAAAAGAAGAGCATTTATTTTGTATATTTTCTTCTGCATAGTAATGCGCAATACAAAGATTCTTAAGTTGAATAGAATTGTTTTCTACTTCATCTATTGCATCGGTATACTGATGAATAATCCCATCCCAACTTTCATATTCTTCTTCTACTGATTCTAAAAATAAATTATTTGCAACTTGATGATAGTAAGTATCTCTTACTTCATTAAAAGATTCTGTTTTTTTTCTAAAGATTTCATAATCTTCTATAATTTGATTTTCTATTTCTTGTTTTTCTTTTTTATTTTGATCAAAATATCTATATACGATAAATGATAAACCTATCAAAACAAATACAGCAGCTATAATAACTAAGACTATCATTATCTTTTTATTCTTCATCTTTAACTTCTCCTATTCTTATGACAGTATACCAAAAAAAATATATTTTGTCTACCAAACTTTTTCTTATTACTTTTTCCTTATTATTTTTTCTTGTTCTTTCTATTTTATGCTATCAACCAAAAAAGTAATGTTATTTTCTTCTATAAAAATAAGAGATTACTTTTGAAAAATAAAATAAAATGGGAGTACTTTTATTAATAGCTGTTGCTTTTCCGATTGCTTTTCCACCGATTGTTAAGGATGCAATCGTTGCTGTAATGACTAAACTAACTACAAATAAATTCCAATGGAAAGTAGTTGCTAATATTGTAGATAATGCTACTCCAGCGGAACCACTTATAATTCCACAGATATCTCCAATTACATCATTACAGAAACTAGATGCTTTTTCATTATTTTGAATTAATTTTACTGCTAATTTTGCTCCTCTTACTTGTTTTGTTGCCATAGAATTAAACGTTTTGATATCAGCAACAGTAACACTAATTCCAATCATATCAAAAAGAATTCCAATTCCAATAAATAGTAAAATAATAATAGCTGCAGCAATACTACTAGCATTAGGAATTGATGTTTCTGAGATAAAGGAAAAGAAAAAAGAGATAGAAAATGCTAGAATGGTTACAGTAAAAATCCATTTATAATCTACTAACTTTTTATTTTTGAGTGGTTTTTTATTTACTTTTTTCGAATATTTTTCTTTCATTTTTTTTAATTTCATTTTTCAACCTCATTGCATAAAAAAATAAGAAATGGTTATTAATATAGTAAACTTTGTATCTTAGGTCAAGTTGGATTTCCCTACTTTCTACTTACCGTTACCAATAAGCGGTTCCCCTTCAAAGAAAGCAATAGATTGTCGCCAATTCTATGACTTGATTGCCACTTAGTATACACTGCAATCCTATATTAACAGTACACCCTAGGAGATTTCCTCTGACACTTTACTGGTTTATTACTATGCTTTTTTGCAACAAATGTTTCAAGTAGCGATACGAATTAAAAAGATGTACACCTTTTAATCCGTTGTCTCTATCCCCACATATCACGCAAGCCAAGCTACGCTATCCATAGATTTCTCCACAAGATAGGTTTCACCCTAAGTCGTAAAGCAATTGCCTCACAAGATTAGGTCTCCACGAGTAGATGGGTCGTTCCTCATATGCCATTATAAGCGCCCATAAACTCATTCCCTCCAGCACTCACCCGATACTGGGCGTACCAAGCAAGCACCAAAGGTTTCATAGATGTGCTCTTTAACGAATTTTTAAGCTCGTCTTCGTAATAATTGAAAGCGACTAGAATAATGCACCATTTCTTATTACATTATATTATATTTTGAATTGTTTTTCAAATTCCTATTTTTCTCTTACAGAGTATTTTTTTATGTAAGATTCACTGTATTCTATTTCTTGCCCTTCTCTTTCAAACATCACAGCATGCATAAATCTTCCATCTTGACTAGGATCTTGTGTTAATCTTGCTCTTTGAGAAGAATAATAATTTGGATTTTGTAAAGAATTTTCCCTTACATAAATATTTTCCATTTTGATTCCAGATTGTACAAGTTGATAGATTAAAGCATTCTTCTGATCAACATATAAGATTCCATCTTTTTGAATAATGCAATCTTTCCAAACAAAGGAATTATCAATCCATGTTGGTTCCTCTCCTACCAATGGTAAAAGATAAGCAAAAGGAGAAATATCTACTACAATATCTTCTGGATTTCCGCCTAAATGGGAGGCAATGGTAAACGGAACTCCTTGATTAATATGGCTACCGCTACAATAAGTGGAGGTTGCCTCTTGTGTTTTTAAGTTCATTGCAATTACATTTGCACTATCAGATACATTAAATCCTATGATGACTCCTGGTGTATTTCTCGTTAATTTTACGGTATCTGCCCAAACGTTATAATCATATAAATCATGGTATTCTACTACATCTTCTGGTGTAACGATATAAGATGTACCAGGAACATAAGGATGATTTTGATCTTTTTGATTTGCCATGAAAATATTTCTTCTATCAAAACCAATCTCTCTGCCAAGTAAAATCTTATTTCTAATCATTAATCTTTTTCTTTCGGCTGGATCATTTTCTAATCCTGGGTAGAATTGTTTTGCGGAATTCATTTGTCCGTGTTTTATTTGTGAATTAAATACTACAAAGTTTTTTATTTCTTTCATTTTCTTTTCCCCCTCAAATGAATACGTTCATAATTATAGCAGAAAAGATAAGAAAAGTCAAAATTTTTATCTATATGATCTCTAAATCTCTATCTTTTAAAAAATGAAATAATCTTTCGTGTTCTTCTGTATAAGGTACATAATCTTTATCTCCTTGTTTAAAGATATCTTCTAAGTACGGATAATAAACATATTTAATATCTGTTAATTCTTCTACTTGCAGTTTCGTTTTTTCTATATCAATATTACGATGCAGTAAATACACATCATCTAGTACGCGAATATAAGAATGATGGTAAGGTTGAATTCTTTTGATGGTAAATAAGTATTCTAGTTCTTCCTCTTTTACATCTAAATTTACTTCTTCTTTTAATTCTCTAACCGCTGCTTGTCTACTAGTTTCTCCACTATCAACATGACCTGCTACAGAAATTGCCCAAAGATTAGGAAAAGTTTTTTTATTGGGATTTCTCTTTTGTACTAGTAGTTCTTGATTATCATTTTCAATCCAAATATGACTTGAACGATGCCAATATCCTTTTTCGTAAACTTCTTCTTTGGTTGCTATTTTTCCAGTTGGGTTTCCAAATTCATCTAATATATCTATTCGTTCCATGTTATCACCATTACTATATTATCATATACTTTCATATACTTTCCAAAATTAGACATTCTTTTTCTTCTTCTTGACAGAATTAGTCACGAAAAAAAGTAGTCAAGCTACTTTTTATCTTTTTCTGTTTCTTTTACTATGTAAATTGGTCTTTTCTTCGTTTCTAAATAGGTTTTCGCTAGATACTCTCCAATGATTCCTGTTGAGAATAATTGAATTCCTCCAATCATAAACATGATACATACCATACTAGGCCATCCACTTACAGGATCTCCCCATACAATCGTTCTTACGATAATAAAGATAATCAAACAGAAAGATATGATACAAAAGATTACCCCTACTAATGCTGCAAGTACTAAAGGTGCTGTTGAGAAAGCCACAATTCCTTCAATTGCATAAGAAAATAATTTCCAGAAATTAAATTTTGATTTTCCTGCTTTTCGATCTTCAATTTCAAAGTCAATCCATTTTGTTTCAAATCCTACAAAACTAAATAATCCTTTCGAATAACGGTTATATTCTTTCATAGAAAGAATGGCATCTACCATTTGTCTAGTCATCAAACGAAAGTCTCTTGCACCGGGTATCATCTCTGTTTTCGAAATATGACCAATAATTTTGTAAAACCATTTGGTAAAGATTTTGCGAAGAAAAGAATATCCTTTTCGATTGGTACTCTTTGTTGCACAGCAATCATATTCTTTGGTTTCTAGTGTATCAAACATTTCGATTAGCAAGCTAGGCGGATCTTGTAAATCAGCATCCATAGTGGTAATATAATCACCTGTTGCATTTTCAAGACCTGCATACATAGCAGCTTCTTTTCCAAAATTTCTGGAAAAAGATAGATATCGTACTCTTTTATCCTTTTTAGCTAGGTTTCTTAATTCTTCTAGTGTTTTATCTTTCGATCCATCATTCACAAAAACAAATTCAAAATCACATTTTTCTTTCATCTTTTCTGTGATTTTATTTACTTCTTGATAAAATAAGGGAATTGATTCTTCTTCATTATAACAGGGAACAACAACTGATATTTTTTTCACTTTTACACCTTCTTAGACAGAATTTTACCATATTATTTTTCTTTTTGAAAGACAAATACCTTAGAGAATACATAATTAGACACAATCACTACTATTTGAGAAATTAATTTTAAAATTTTATCATTTCCATGAAGAAGAGTTACTCCAACAAACATCATTACCATATCCATCATCAGTGTTACTACTCTTGCTAATACAAAGTGGGTTGCTTCTTTGAGTTTATTTTTATTTTTACTTTGAAAAACCATACTACGATTGGTAATATAAGCAAAAGCTACGCCAGCAATCCAAGATAAGATATTGGCAATCTGAAGTTCTACTGCCTGATCCGGATTTAAAATCGTATCCACAAGAATATAATAAACTGCTAAACTCACTACTGTTGTTAATACTCCAAAAATAAGATACATAATAATTTCACGGTACTTTTTGAAAAGTTCTTTCATACTTCTTTTTTCCTTTCCCTTCACACTTTCCATATAGTGATCTATTAAATGAATCATGTTTTGATTATTACTTTGATAGATATTTGGTTTAAACTTTTTCACTTTTTGAATTGCTTTTTCTAATTCACTCATTTCATAAACAGGTAAGATTAATTTTTGCTTTCCTAACTCATCCACAATTTCTAATTGATGATTATTATGGTGTTCTTGATATTTGGCTAACCTCGGTACTGCAATTACTTTTTTGTGTTTTTTTAAACAATCAAAAATACTACCAACACCAGCATGCGTAATCACAAAACTACTTTTTTCCATATATTCTTCTAATTTCTTTTTGGGAACATAATCAAATATTTTCATATTTTTAGACTGAAATTTGGTATAACCAGCCTGAACAATTACTTCTTCTTGAATTACTTTTTTTTCAATTAAAGCATCAATCTCTTGTAATAGTCTAGTAAACTGTTTATCTTGAGTTCCTAACGTTACTAAAATCATAGTTCCTCCATTTTAATAAATCCATCCACCATAGGTAGCTTTTGGATACAGCTCTAACATACTTTTCCACTGTACAATAAATAAATCGGCAAAGTAGTAAATCAATCTTCCTGTAATGGTTTTAGTATGAATATTAGCAAATGTTTCAATATAAATAATTTTACTTCCCAATAATTTTCCGATACAACACATCGGTCCTGCTGTATGGGCTCCTGTTGTAATGATAAAATCTGGTTTTATTTTTAGATAAAGGTAAAAACTCTTTAAACAATTCGCAAATAATTTAAAAGGATAACTAAAGATATGATCCTTGGTCCCATAAATTAGATAATCTATTCTTTTTTTATACTTTGTTTTTAAGCTTTCTGTTGATTTTGTCTTTTCTGTGATAATATGATAATCATACTTCTCGAATAAGGGACTTAACATCATCAATTCTGATAAATGTCCTCCTGTACTAGAAATAAATAATACTTTTTTCATATTAGGCCTTTCTTTTTAATAAGCTAATCCACTCTTTTTTAATATTTTCACTACTATACTGTAAACTAGTAGTTCTAGCATTTTTTCCAAGTTCTATTCTTTTCTTTTTATTCTTTATCAAAAAGATCATTTTATTTCTCATTTCTTGAAAGTCCCTATTCTCAATTAAATATCCATTCTTATCATTTTGAATTAAGTCATTGGCTCCCTCTGCTGAAGTAAAAGCAAGACAAGGAATACCAAAAGACATTGCTTCTATTAAGACAATTCCAAAAGATTCTGTATAAGAAGTCATTACATAAAGGGATGATTTTTTTAATAATTCATTAATTTCTTTTTTCTTTAAGAAACCATGGACTGTAATTGCATCCGTTAATTGGTACTCATATATTTTATCTACTAGTTTATTTTTTAAAGCTCCTCCACCTACAATATCTAAATGCCAATCAGGGTATTGTTTATGGAAATCACGATAAATCTCAATTAAATCTTCATATCCTTTTTCTTTTGATAATCTTCCTATTGTAATCATTCTTTTCTCTGTTAATTTCGAAGTGTTGTTAGGAATACTTTCTAACATATTAGGAATAAAAACACATCTACATTTGATATTTTTTTCCTTCATTTTTTTCTTATAAAAATTCCTTAAAGAATCAGATACTAATACTAAACTATCTAAATTACTACAAGAATGTACCACTCCATTCGCATAATCTATATCATCATGATAATGGTTATGCTCCCAAGCAATTTTATAGGCTTTCTTTTTTCCATATTGTCCTAACCATTTATTAAATAACACTCTAGTAGAAATCATAATATCACTATCGCATTTTTTCATTGCTTGGATTGTTTTTTCTTTTCTTAAAAATAAGACAAGGAACGCATTTTTCGTTTCCTTTAAAATTCTAATGGGATGAATGTGCCTAATTGCATCTTTCCATTCTTCTCGATTTGGTTTATATTTTTCAATCAAATAGGTTACTTTTACTTTTTCTGATATTTCAAATGCGGGATTTTCTTCTAATTTATAAGTAGAAACAATTTCTACTTTATAATCATTTGCTAAAAGATTAGCGAGATTGACTACGCTCTGCTCTATTCCTCCATAGCCTAAATGTAGAGAAAAAATTGTCAATTTTTTCATCTTTATCACCTATCTTTATTATAGTAAAGAAATAAAAACAAGTAAAGAAAAGTTAAAAAATATGTATAAATATTAAGAAAATACATCAATATATGATTGAATATCCGCAAACATATTCACAAAACAAGGACTATAAAAATAGTCCTCCTTTTATTTTAAATAATTCACTTCATCTATTAAATAGCCAATATATACTAATTGCTTATTTTTATCCTTTTGACTACAAGTAATTAAAGTGATTGTTTTTTTTGTTTTATCTCTATCAATAGTGGCATAACCATTTTTCATAATTTGATAGTAATGATCAATTAGGTATACATATTTTGTATTTTGGTAATAGAATTCTATTAAACTATCGGTATTTAACTTTTCTAAATCATTAAAGAAAGCAATCTCTCCGCTACCAGAATGTGCCATTAAAATGACATTGGAACCTTCTTCTGTTGGATAAGTAGAATCTTGATGAATGGTAACATTTTCTGAAATGGTATTTCTTTTATCATTTTTCTGATAAATTCCTTTTTTTAAATGGATTTGAGGAATTTCTAAAATAGCATCATAGGTATCTACTTCTTCTTTGATATAACCTACTTCTTTTTGTAATGTTATTTCAATCTTATTTTCTTCTTTTTCTAATTGATATTGCTCAGATAAATATTGGTATCCAATGGTAATAATCCCTAATAATAAGAAACAATAACCGCTAATTTTCATTCTTTTTCTCTTTCCTTAATAAGTAAAATCCGCTTAGTAGAAGGAAGGTTCCAAAATAAGAAATATTAGATTGATGTATTTCCGTATTGGGTACTTCAATTCTTTCTTGTTCATCACTATATTCAAAAACTTGTTCTAATAGCTCTACTTTCTTTGTTTCTAAACTATCTAATAATACTTCTATTACAGATTCATTCGTTGGATCTATCAAATAATAACTACCTAAATATAAGTCATCTGTTAGAATGGTTTTTCCATTCCATTTTGCTGTTGATACCAAAGAATCTTTGGCATATAGTTTTACTCCATCCTTGGAATAAATATCTTCTTTCGCATAAATTGGAATTTCAATTTCAATATCCTGCTTCTTATCTTTTAAGATATCATTGAAATAGTATTCCATCCATTTTTCAATCTCAATTCTACTTTTTATTTTCTGATTTGGTACAATGATTTCCATATATTTTTGGTGATTTTCATCTTCTAAATAATTCGTATTATCATTGATTTCAAAAAGGAATATATTTTCATTCATTACATAACCATCTACTGCTTTTATTTGTTCTACTTGATAAGTACCACTTGTTAATAAGTACATTGTAGTAATTCCTAAATTATTTGTTGTAAGAATAAAAGTATTTCCTTTCTCATCTTTTAAATATTCTCCTGTTTCCCTATTTTTAATACGAAAGCTTGCTCCCTTTTCTAAAATTGGTAAATGGGAATCAAAATCCGTATTTTTGACTTGGATGTAAACTTCAATTTCTTTACTATACTCATAAATTTGTTCTAATAAGTCAATCTTTTTTGGTTCTTCACTATCTAGAGTGACTTCCATTCTGGAATGATTGATTGGATTCGTAAAATAAAAGGTACCAAGATATAAATCTTCTGTTAAAATCATTTTTCCATTCCATTTTGCAATTGATACCAAAGAATCTTTGGCATATAATTTTAAACCATCTTTCGAATAAACATCTTCTTTGGCATATATTGGAATGGTAATTTCTTTATCTTGTATTTTATTCGTTAAAATATCATTGAAATAATATTCTGTCCATTTTTCAAATTCAATTCTACTTCTTATTTTCTGATTTGGTACAATGATTTCAATATACTTTTGTTGATTTTCGTCTTCTTGATAAATGGTATCTTCATTTATTTGAAAGAAAAATACATGTTGATTCATGCGATAAGTATCTACAGCTTGAATCTGTTCTACCTGATATACACCACTTGATAATAAGTATAAATTGGTAACTCCGAAATTATTGGTAGAAAGTAGTAAAATATTACCATTGAAATCTGTTACATATTTTCCTGTTTCTAAATCTTTTATTCGAAATACTGCACCTTTTTCTAAAATTGGTAAATGAGAATCAAAATCAATATTTTGAATTCTAATATTTAAAGTCAATTCTTCATTATATAATGGAAAGTTTTGGATTTGATTTGCCTCCACTACATGAATTTCAAAGTCTTCTACAAAAGCATGATTTTTAGCTCCTTCTTCTTGTACAACGGTATAAGTTCCATAAGGAAGAGTCAAAGAATAAGTACCATTTTCATCGGTTTTAAAGGTAGTTACCTTGCGATGATTTTTATCAT
Organism: uncultured Bacilli bacterium; assembly: GCA_947632565.1. GTDB lineage: Bacteria > Bacillota_I > Bacilli_A > RF39 > UBA660 > Alloscybalousia. The sequence goes on from CANRPT010000003.1 coordinate 17,242, forward strand.
AGATAGAAAATTTTGCATCTTTTTCTTCTTTGATTTCTCCTGTTATTGGATTTTTCAAATATTTTTGAAAGGTAATTTGATTTTGGATAACTTGATTATAAAAAGAAACATTTTTTACTTCTTCATTCACTTCAATTTCTAAAGTATTAGGATTTAATTCATATCCAGTTCCTGCTTGAATTTCTTTTAAATAGTAAGTTCCATAATCTAAATCATCAAAGGATAAAGTAAAATCTTCTCCTATTTCTTTTTCTGCAACGAAATAATTATCTTGATCCAATAACTGAAATTTACTTCCTTTTAAGCTTGCCTCTCCTAATGATTCTGTAGTACCAGTAGTCATATCTAGTTTATTGACAATGATTTTAGCTGGATTTACATTCAGAGTAATTACCATATATATGGGATAATAATTCCCTGGTGCTAACACATCTTGTCCTGTTTGGTCTACATAGATAATTGGATCTGAGGTAAACCTTTTTCCACTATTCGTAAAATATAGTATGGTCTCTCCTTTCGTTTTTTTGGTTACAGTCAATTGATTTCCTTCTTTTTGAACTTCAATCGTACCATTATGATGATAGTCAAATCTATCTAATACTTGATTTGTATCTGTAATCGTTATTGGTGTGTTATAAGTTAAGTCATAATGTTCATTATAAAAGGATGGGGTAATGCCATGAGCTTTTATTAAGGATTGAATTTCTTCCATTTCTTCTTCATATTTGGTAACTTGATTACCATTTAAGGTATCTGTAAAATAGAAAGTAGAGTCTTTCGATACTTCCTTCCAAATCATAAATTGCGTAATGGCGAACCACTTACTATCCATATGACCATCATACCCATATCCGTAATATGCAATTAACATTACTTTTTCCCAAGTTGCATAGTCAAGACTAGCTTGTTGATAGGGTTTAGAGTCATACCCCGTTAAATTAGTATTTTCTTTTAAATTTTCCCAAGGTTCTAGGCAATAAACTGGTTCGTTATCACTATTTCTTCTAAAAAATCTTAATTGTTCATATTTCCCAGAAGATCCTTTGAATTTCTTGATGTAGGCACCAGGAATGTATTCCGCTGCATGAAAGCTATCCTCCAATGCTTCTACTTTAAAATTTGGTATCACAAAAAGTGATAATAATACTATGAAAACCGTCATTAATTTTTTCATTTTTCTTCCCTCCTATTAAATTTGGTTTCTATAGTATTATTTGAAAAAAATTGCATTTGACTAAAAAAAAAGAAAAATTCTTTCAATTTTCTTCATTTTTTAATAAAATTTGACACTTTTTGACATAATTAATTTTTCTTTTTTTGAAATAATTCTTTTACACTAGGAAGAGATAGTTCTTCATTTCTAAAATCAATCAAATCGAAAAAACGATACATGGTAGTACAACTTTCACATTTGGCTGGACTCTCTTTCTTATCTAACCACTTCTCGTGAATCTTCTTTGCTCGTTTGATTGCCTCTAATAAATCCCCATATTGATAAAAAATATGGAAAATTTTTAATAAATTTTTTTGATATTTTTGGCTACAACCGTGAGATGCAAGTTGTTCATCTATTTTTTGTTTATAATCTTTTCGATCAATCCCACTATCACAATAGAAGAAATGTAGTAAAAAGAAATATTCAATAGCTTGATTGGACCAACATGCAATGTATCCTTCTTTCTCGCACATTTGAATTGCTTTATTAAAATCATTATCACTAAAACTATCTTTATCGAATACCACAATTGTATATTTATATGGTATTAACACTTCTCTTTTCTTACTATCTACTAAATTTTGAAGTTCCATTGCTTTATCTACTAAGGAAGTAGTATTCATTCCCATCCCTGTAATAGTAACATCTAATTGCATATCTTGAGGTATTTTAGTATTCATAAATTCAATAACGCCTTTTAAATAGTTAGGTTCTGTTTTTGTTCCTTCACAGACAACCAACCATTTACTTTTTTCTTGTCTTAAAATTCCACTTTTCCTTGGTGTTCTTTCCTTTCTACTTCCCATACTGATTACCTCTCTTGAAATGGAATTGCTCCAAATTCTCCTGCTAAATATTTCTTTTCGTAGTCTGCATCCCCTCTTAAATTTTCAAAATCAGATAAAGAATACAAATTAGACATTCCATTTTTATCTTTTTCTACTAAATAAATCTGATCTCTTCTTAATTCATCTTTATCAAATAAATAAGTACTATGAGCACTATAAATTAATTGTGCATGTTTTTTATTGAAAGATGGATTATTAAACATGGAAACAATTTTACGATATAAAAGAGGATGAAATTTCGTATCTAATTCATCAATAAATAAAGTTCCACCATCTTCTAAGGAAAGGATAATAAATGGGGCCAATGCTATTGCTTTAAAGGTTCCATCCGATTCTAAGGATATTTCCATTTTATATTTCTTTTTCCTATTCTTAGGATCGGAGTGAACACAATATATTTTATATTCTTCCTTCTCCAATTTATTTTCTTTTTCTATAATAATCTTTTCAACACAAGAATCAATTTCACTCATAAATCTTTCTACTTTTTCTACTAAATCTGGATTATTATATAATAATTCATAAATAGAAGTAGGGATATTCATAAAATCTTTTGCATAAAATCCATTTATAAACCAATCATAGATTTTATCCGCTATTTGAATTCTTCTTCTTCCTAATATACTAAGTAATAACGTTTTTTGATCTAAAAATGGTTCATAGTCTTTAATATCAGCAAATTTTTCTACGATAACATTATTTTTTTCTCTTTCAAATAACATTTTTTCTTTTGCTGTTGTATTGCTTTTAAATGGCTTTTCATAAAGCCATTCTTCCTTAATTTCCTCTCTATTGGCAATAAAACCATAACGATATTCTTTCTCATCAATGTTTAAAAATATTTCAAATTCACTGTCTTCTTTACGATATTCATCGGTAAAAATAAAGGGATTTACCTCAAATGGTTTTGTTTTATTCATATCAAAGGACTTTATCACTAAATATGCCATGGTAAAAAAAGCATCTAAAACGGTTGTTTTTCCAGAAGCATTAGCACCTTGTATTTCTACTACAGGTAATGTTTTATTTCCATTTTTCTCTATTAGATAATCAGAATGTCTTTGTTCTAAAGTTGCTGTCATATCCAATATAGCCTCATGATAAAAACTTTTATGATTTTTAAAACGAAATTGTATTAACATAATCTCACTTCTTTCTTTTTCAAGCATATTATATCATCTCTTTTCTAAATTTCAATGATTTAGGAGAAAATTTCTCCTAAATTATTAAATTATTTTTATTTTACTACTTATTTTTGATAAAATATGTCGTTTTATAGAAAAAGAAAAACGTGATATAAATCACGTAAAAATACACAACAATTAATTTTATTTTTAAATTACTTATATGTATTTTATTTTAATAATTCTTTTTCAATAAAATACCTTGGTCTTTGTTTTGTTTCATGATATATTTTGCCAATATATTCTCCTATAACTCCAATAGATAGCATTTGAAGTCCTCCAATAAACCAAATAGATATAGTAATAAATGTCCATCCTGGTACTACTTTTCCCATTATTTTCACAACTAAGGAATATATCATGATAACAATACTTATTAACAATATAATCATTCCTAAAATTAGTACCATTCTTAATGGTTTAATACTAAATGACGTTATTCCATCACAAGCAAAAGATAACATTTTTTTGAAAGGATATTTACTTTCACCAGCAAATCTTTTATCTCTTTCATAGTAAACTACACTGCTTTTATAGCCTATTAAAGGGAATATTCCTCTTAAAAATAAATTTACTTCTTTATAATTTTCAAAACAATCTAATACTTTTCTACTAGTTAATCTAAAATCAGCGTGATTATATATAACATCTACACCCATTATTTTCATCAATTTATAAAAACTTTGAGCAGTAGTTTTCTTAAACCAAGAATCTTTTTTTCTACTATTTCTTACTCCATATACAATTTCATTACCCTTATAATACTCTTCTAACATCTTATCTATAGCATGAATATCATCCTGTAAATCAGCATCCATACTAATTATTACATCTGCATATGACTTAGCTGTTAATAATCCTGCTACTAAAGCATTTTGATGTCCTTTATTTCTCGATAATTTAATACCTAAAAAGGTATTATTATTTTTATGTATACTTTCTATTAAGCTCCAGGTTTTATCTTTAGATCCATCATCTACATATAGTATCTTACTTTCCTTAGAAATTAATTTATTACTAATTAAATTCTTATATTTTTCTTTTAATCTTTTAGTTGTTTCTAACAGAACTTCTTCTTCATTATAACAAGGTATTACCATATAAAGTATTACTTCTTTATTCATAACATCACATCCATAATATTATTTTACTAAAAATTTTAAAAAAGTATATTATTTTTAAAAATTTGCAAACTAATTGTATCATATTTACATTGCTTTTTAATTTGAATGATTATATTTACATTATTCGCTATATAAGTTATAATTATTCTCATAATATATCACAATTTAATCTAATGAGAGGTAGGAACACAGTATGAAAATCACAAAAACGGAACAAAAAATAATTAATTATATCACGAAGCACAAAAGAATCATATATATAATCATTATATCTCTTTGTGCTTTATTAGTGAGATTATCTACATTTAAATTTCAATCAGGAGATTATATTATTTTTTTAAATCAATGAATGGAACAATATCATTCCTATGGTATATTTGCATTAGGTCATAAAATTGGTGATTATAATTGTATATATAATATAATTTTATCATTATTATCCTACATACCACTACCTGATTTATATACCATAAAAATAGTATCCGTAATATTTGACTTTGTTATAGCAATATTTGGCTATAAAATAACAAAAGAAGTAACAAGAAATGATAACTTATCTTTGATAACATATACAACTTTATTATTTCTACCTAGCACTATTTTGAATTCAGGAGTTTGGGCACAATGTGACTCCATATATACAGCATTTGCTGTAATATCCATATATTTTTTAATAAAAGAAGAATATATAAAATCATTTATTTTTGCAGGAATATCATTTTCTTTCAAACTACAATTTATATTTCTTTTACCTGTATTTGTAATATATTATGTTTATAAAAAGAGATTTTCTATTTTGAATTTTTTAATAATTCCTTTCGTAAATTTTATATTTGCAATACCTTCAATACTCCTAGGGAGAGGAATAATAGACGTACTATTAATATATTTTAATCAAGCAAATGAATATCAGGATTATACCTTAAATTTTCCAAATTTATACAAAATACTAGGTGGCACTGAACACTTAAAATATCTAGGTATTATTTTATGTATGTCAGCTTTTATTATAATTCTCTACTGCGTTATAAATAAAAAAATAAAACTCAATAGTAATAATATATTATTGTTATGTGCAATAAGTCCTATTATTGCACCATTTTTCTTACCGCATATGCATGATAGATATTTATTTATGGGAGATATATATACAGTTATATGGTTTATTTGTTCTAAAAATAAAAAATATCTATATGTACCTGTAACTATAAATTTAGTATCTTTATCAACATATACTAGTTTCTTATTTGGTTATGAATTTTTAAATCCAACATTTATAGCCGTTATTTATTTACTTGTTTTAATAAAATTTATGTACGATATTATATGTCAATTTAATACAGGAACAAAAAATAGTAAAAGCACTAAAATATTTGAAAAAAGCAACCATTAGGGTTGTCTTTTTATTGCATAATTATAAGCATCTCTACACATATCTTCGATGGTTTTTCCGGCTTTCCAATTTAGTTCTTTTAATGCAAGAGATGGACCAGCATAACATATAGGACCGTCACCTAGTCTACGTTCAACTATTTATAGTTTACTTTTACATTATTAACTTTTTCAAAAGTTTTAATTATTTCCATAACACTATAACCTTTACCTGTTCCTAAATTATAATATTTAATTCCTTTAGTAGATAAGGCTTTATTAATAGCACTAATATGTTCTTTAGCTAAATCAACAACATGGATAAAGTCTCTTACTCCTGTACCATCTTTAGTATCATAATCATTTCCAAAGACGTTTAGATAAGGTAACTCTTTTAAGGCTACTTTAATAATATAAGGCATTAAATTATTAGGTATACCATTAGGATTTTCTCCTAACAAGCCAGATTCATGAGCTCCAATAGGATTAAAATATCCTAATATAATTATACTCCAACTATTATCGGAAATATATAAATCTTTAAATATTTGTTCTAGAAATAATTTGGTGTACCCATAGGGATTAGTTGCAGATAAAAGAGAATCTTCTTTAATAGGTAAAGTTTTAGGGGTACCATAAACTGTAGCACTTGATGAAAAGGCAATTTTTTACAATTAAATTTTCCCATTACTTCAATTAAATTTAAAGTTGAAAGAAGATTATTATGATAATATTTTATAGGAATTGAAACAGATTCACCTACAGCCTTTAAACCAGCAAAATGAATTACAGAATCAATTTTATTTTCTTCAAAAATTTTTGTTAAAGATTCTCTGTCGCAAACATTACTTTCATAAAATTTTACTTTTTTATTAGTTATCTTTTCAATTTTAGCAATAACATCTCTACTAGAATTTCATAAATTATCAACAATAACTACTTCATAATTATTATTTAGTAATTCACATACAGTATGACTACCAATAAAACCACATCCACCTGTTACCAATATTTTCAATTAAATTACACCTCTTTATTATATTTTTTATTTATATTCAAACTCTATATCTTGTGGTAAATCATAATAGTATTTCATATATGTTTGAATATAACTATAACCTTCATCATATGGCATTTCAATAGCATATAGATTATCAGGAATTTTCTTTAAATTTTTTACTACTGTTATGTCTTCTCCTTGTTTTATCTTTTTACTAGTTTCTTTTAAAAGAGCATCATTACTTTTCATAACATTATTATTTTTATAATATCCATATGTTACTAAACTGAAGTTTACTATACTTACAACTAACAGTGAAAACATTACATACTTATAATCCATCTTTGATTTTAAGATATCAACGAAGACATATACTGCTATAATAAACATAGTTATATCAAACATTATTGTTGATCTTAAAGGGAAATATGGTGCTACTGATATTACTCCTAATGAGCATAATCCACTAATTATCAAATATATAAATAGATATTCTTTATGAGAATAAAAGTATCTTAATACTGACCACAATAATCCTAATAACTGAATAATCATAAAACTCATAGATAATAATTTATAAATATCTTTATCAATTAAACTATAAAAATATGAGAAATATCCTTCATTTCTAATGCAAGTAAATAATAAAATACATAATGTTGATATAAATACTATTTTATGAATTAAAATATATTTTTTATCTTTTTTAATATTTTTATAAACTAAATATAGACATACTAATAAAAATAATATTGTAAATATTTTAGTATACATACCAAATACATTATTTATAATATTTGGTAAATTAACTTTTATCTTACCCAATAAACTTAATTTACTAAAATCATCAGTAGTTGTTAATCTTACTCTAGAACCGGGTGCTATCATTAAAACAGCAAAACCCGCTATACTAGATAAACACATCAAAATATTTTTCCAATTTATTTTTTTATCAATAATTGCTTTATGAATGGTATAAAGTACAATAAATGCAACAACCATAGCACTAATTTGTTCTTGTGACCATGCGGCGATAAATATAAAGAATAAACATAAGATATATTTTATATTGCTAATATTATCATCATATAAATATACTACTATTAAAAATGGTAATAATGGATATACATAAAGAACAGAAGCGGTTGCCCAAAATATTCCTGATCTAATGGTCATTATTTCAAAAATTCCATAACATAAACAAGATACTATAGCTACTTTATAATCACTAACTTTCGTATGCTTACTAACTATTTTATATATTAAATAAAATATTAAGGTTATTATTATACTTTGTAATAATCTAAAGAAGGGAAGACCTATTCTTAAAGAAAGAATTTCTATTAAAAAGTATAGTACTCTTCCTCCCCAATTATTATAATGAAATATTAAAAAATTTACTATTTCTTTAAATGATGTATTAGTACCCATTACTCCATCATAGTTAAATAAATAACTTAATGAAACATACCCATAATCATCATGATATAACCATAAAAATTGATGTTGTAAAAATACTAATAGAAAAAATATTCCAAAAACCCATAATACTTTATTTGATAAAATTTTTTTCATCTCTATACTCCTTATCTTATACTTTTAAATAATCTATATACCATCTAAATTATACCTGCCCATTTATAAAAAAGTCAAGATGACAACCTATCGTATAATTAATAAAAATAAACTCTATGCAAGAACAATAGTAGATTCTTAATACCTAATTGAAACTTAACTTACAGAATAGTATAATAATATTATACGAGGAGTATTTAAAATGAAAAAACTTATACAAATTAATTCTGTGTGTAATGGATCTACAGGGAAAATAATGGCTAGTATACAAGATGAAGCTAATAAAAATAATTATGAAACACTTTCAATATACGGAAGAAGAAAAGGGTATAAAAATTTAAAATGTATTAAAGTTGGAGGATTATTATCTTTTTTTGACCATATTTTCTTAACAGCTCTTTTTGATTTGCATGGTTTAGGTTCTTATTTTAAAACTAAAAAAATGGTAAAAATTTTAAGGAAAGAAAATCCTGATATTATTCATTTACATAACATACATGGTTACTATTTAAATTATCCTGTATTATTTAAATATTTAAAAAATGAATATAAAGGTAAAATTTTTTGGACTCTCCATGATTGTTGGACTTTTACTGGTCATTGTCCTTTTTTTTCAACAGTTAACTGTAATAAATGGAAAACAAAATGTAATCATTGTCCACAAAAATACAACTACCCTATAAGTATTTTACTTGATAATTCCTCTAAAAATTTTTTGGAAAAGAAATCTTATTTTACTGGTATTAAAAATTTGACTATAATTACTCCATCAAAATGGCTAGAAAAATTAGTTAAACAATCTTTTTTAAAAGAATATAATGTTGAAACAATTAACAATGGAATAGATTTAAGTATTTATAAACAAATTAATAATGATTCAATTAAATTAAAATATAATATACCTCAAGATAAAAAGATACTGTTAGGAGTAGCTAATATTTGGGAGGCAAGAAAAGGATTATGGGATTTTATAGAACTATCTAAAAGAATAAAAGATGATTATCTAATTATATTAGTTGGAGTTACTAAAAAACAAATGAAAAATTTACCAAATAATATAATTGGAATCAAAAGAACAGATAATCAACAAGATCTTGTAAAATTATATTCGATAGCAGATTTTTTTATAAATCCTACATATGAGGATAATTACCCAACTGTAAATTTAGAAGCTCTTGCTTGTAATACTAGAGTGATAACATATGACACAGGAGGCTGTATAGAACAAATTGGTAATAATTGTGGTTATGTTATAAAAAAAGATTCTAATAAAATTAAAAATGTGGAAAATATTCTAAAAATTATTTATAATGATAATAAGAAAGAATTTAAAGTTGATATAAATTTAGATAAAAAAGAAATGGCTAAAAAAATATTAAAATTATATGAGGAGAATGATAAATGAAAAAAATGTGTATATTTGATACTGCAACTGGCAGTATGAATATTGGTGACCAAATAATTATGAATGCATTTGAAAAAGAAATGCAAGATATAATTAATCAAAATTTTTGTATAAGAATTTCTACTCATACACCAATTTGCCATTTTTATCAAGACTTATCAATAAATCCTATGATAAATTATTTACAAAATTGTGATTTCAAATTTATAGCAGGCACTAATATATTATTAAAAAATATGATGCTTCCTTTAACTCAATGGAATATTAATTCTTTTAATTGTAAAGGATATAAAAATGTAATATTAGTAGGATGTGGTTTAAATTCTAATAGTAAAAAAACAAATTTATACACTAAGAGATTATATAAAAGAATATTATCCAAAGAATATACTCATTCAGTAAGAGATGAAGAAACAAAAATATTTCTAGAAAGTTTAGGGTTTAAGGCTATAAATACTGGGTGCCCTACTATTTGGTCTATTACACCTGATATGTGCAAAAAAATTCCTACAAAAAAATCTAAAAACGTTATTTTTACCTTAACTGATTATGCTAAAGATAAAGAACAAGATCAAAAACTTATAAATATATTAATTAAAGAATATAAAAAAGTGTACTTTTTTCCTCAAGGAGCAAATGACGAAGAATATTTAAATGAATTTAGTAACAGAAAAGATATAATAATTCTAAAACCAAATTTACAAAGTTTTTCTGATGCGCTTTTAAACAATAATTGTGATTATGTTGGAACAAGATTACATGCCGGAATTTTTGCAATTAATCATCAAGTTAGATCAATTATAATTATTGTAGATAATCGTGCTCGTGATATGAGTAAAAGTTATAATTTCAATTGTATAGAAAGAAAATCTTTAGACAATTTAAGCACTCTTATAAATAGTAAATTTGACACATCTATTAATATTAATAAACAAAATATTGAAATATTTAAAAATCAATTCAGGAAGTGATTAATTATGAATAATAATTCTCGCATAAAAAACTCACTTATTAATTTAACAGGAGCAATTATTAACCAGGTAACATTAATATTACTCACTTTTATATCGAGAACAATTTTTATAAAGGTTTTAGGAGTAGAATATTTAGGATTAAGCGGTTTATATACAAATATTATAACCATATTTTCTTTGGCAGAACTAGGATTATCTACTTCAATATTATACTTGTTATATAAACCAGTTGCTGAAAATAATCAAGAAAAATTAAATAGTTTAATTAAATTTTTTAGTCAAATTTATAAATATATTATAATAGTTATATTGATTGGTTCATTAATTTTAATGCCTTTTTTGCCTTTTATCATAAAAACAACCATTTCTTCACAAGAATGTTTAATATACTATCTTTTATTTGTTGTAGATACAGTTTTTTCATACTTATTTATGTATAAAATTTTATTATTAAATGCTGATCAACGTAATTATATCGTTACTAATACTAGTACAATTATAATCATTATTAAAAGTATTCTTCAAATTTTTTTATTATTATATTATAAAAGTTATACACTATATTTAATAATCCAAATAATATCAACTCTTTCTAATAATTTAATTTTATCTTTTATTGCAAATAAAAAATATCCATTTCTTAAAGATAAAAGTCAGGAATTAACAATAACTGAGAAAAAAGAAGTTAAAAAAAATATTGAATCACAATTTATATACAAATTTTCTAATGTTTTATTAAATGGCACTGATTACATATTAATATCAATTTTAGTTTCAACTGAATGCGTGGGATATTATTCAAATTACAATGTCATTGTGGCAACAGTAAATACCATAATTACTTTATTATTTACAGCTTTAATGGGAAGTCTTGGAAATTTTATAGCTAAAGAAAATAAAGAAAAAATGACTGCAATGTTCAAAATTTTTAATTTTATAGGTAACTATCTTGGAACAATATGCAGTGTTCTATTATTATTTTTACTTAATGATTTCATTACCTTATGGTTAGGTAACAGTTTTATACTTGATACTAATGTTTTATTAATAATTGTAGGCAATTTTTATTTACAAACTGTACTTCAACCTATTAATTCCTTTAGAAACACAACCGGATTATTTAATGAAACAAAATATATTATGCCAGTTGCAGCAGCATTGAATATACTTTTATCAATCATTTTTGGATTATGGTGGGGATTATTCGGTATTCTATTTGCATCATTTATTGCAAGATTCGTAACAGTATTTTGGTTTGAACCAAAAGTATTATTTAAAAAGTTTAAAGATTATAATCTTCAAAAATATTTTTTCAATCAAACTACAGAATTTGTTATACTTATTGTGATAGTTTTTATCATCAACTTTATATCTAAAAACTTGACATTAACTTGGTTCTATTTCATTTTAAAGGCTTTAATAATCTTCTTAATAGCTAATGTAATAATATTAATTTTAAATTTTAGAAAAAAAGAGTTTAAAGATTTAACAAATACATTATTTAGAAAGGTGAATTGATATGGAAAAGAAAATAATAAAAATTAAATTTGTTGATTTTTGGGCACATTGGAATAAGGAAAATAATTTTTTAATAAATTGTTTAAAAGAAAAATATAACGTAGAATTCAGTGATAATCCAGATTATATCTTCTTTTCAAATTTTAATCCAAAATTTGATCATATGAAATATAATAATAGTGTAAAAATATTTTATACTCAAGAAAATATTTGTCCGGATTTTAATTATGCAGATTATGCCATAGGATTTGATAACATAAATTTCGAAGATCGTTATTTAAATTATCCAATATATTATATTCCTGAAAGATATAAAGATAAATGGGATTTAATGCTTAAAAAACATTTAAATATTAATGAAAGTATGGCGAAACGTGAATTTTGTAGTTTTGTTGTTTCTAATAAAAATGGAGACTTAATTAGAGAAACTTTTTTTTTAAAATTATGCGAATATAAAAAAGTTGATTCTGGTGGAAGATATTTAAATAATATTGATAATGATACCCCCCCCCCTAACAAATTTGTAAAAAATAAATTAGAATTTGATAGTAAGCATAAATTTTCTATATGTTTTGAAAATTCTTCACATCCAGGGTATACTACAGAAAAAATAATTGAAGCTTTTGCTGCTAAAACTATTCCTATTTATTGGGGTGACCCAAATATTTGTAAAATGTTTAATCCAAAGTCCTTTATTAATGTTAACGATTTTAAAAAATTAGAAGATGCCATAGAAAAAATTAAAGAAATTGATAATGATGATACTCTTTACCTAAAATATTTAAAAGAACCAGCATTACTTACTTCAAATAATTACAATCAAAAGCAAAAAGAATTACAACATTTTCTTTATAATATTTTTGATCAACCAGTAGATAAAGCTAAACGAAGAAACATGGTCTTTTGGGGTGCTGAATATCATAATAGATATAAAGAAATGAAAAATGCTTATCTTTTCCTTTATCCATATTTTTATATAAAACATTTAATAATTAGAGTTTATAAAAAATTTAAATAAAAATTTGTAAATTAAAAAGTAAGGCAATAATATTTTGTCTTACTTTTTAATTTGCTTTTCTAACACTTTAATTAAATCATCAATACACTTTTCTTTTTCAAAATGTTTGGCATAATAATCATAACTATTTTTAGACCATGTACTAATTCTTTTTTTATCTTTACTCATTTCTAAAATTAATTTAGCAAGTGTTTCATAATCAAAAGATGAAGTACAAAGTCCACAATCAGATTCTAAAATTACATCTTTTACTTCGCCATTTATAGCTCCAACAATTGGTTTTCCCGCCACCATATATGATTGGACTTTGGCAGGTAAAGTATTATTTACAACTTCATTATCAACCATAGTTATTAAGAATGCATCAGCTAAATTATAAAATTTAGGCATTTTATCAACAGGAAAATAACCATAAAATTTTACATTTTTAAGTTTATATTTATTAGCTAAATCTTCACATTTCTTTCTACTTAGTCCATCTCCTACGATATGAAATAATATATTTTTATTATCTTTTAAAAGGTTAGCAGTTTCGATAATTGTTTCAACACTTTGCGCAGGACCTATATTTCCTGCAAATACTAAATCAAAAACATTATTATTAGTTTTCTTAGTATTTTTATAATCATCTTCTGCATAACTTGGTAAATATAAATATTGTTTTTCTTTAGGTAATTTTAGCTCATTTATAAAGTAATTTTTAAATGACTTACTACTACAAGTAATTAAATCGGCACTATTATAAGCATTATAACTCCATCTTGTAAGAATTTTATATAGTAGACTTTTTTTAGAAATACCACCTGTGGTAATACTTACTGGCCATTGATCTAATACATGAATTACTAAAGGAATATGTTTTAATTTCTTTACTACTCTAGCAGGCCATGTCATAGTTATTGGCGATAATTGATAAACATAAACAATATCAAAGTCTTTTTTCATAAAAAAAGCTTTAATACTACTTGATATAGCAAAAGACATATAATTTATAATCATTTTTAAAGTAGATAATCCCCTACCAAATAAGAAGCATCTTCTTACTTTAACTCCGTTTATTACTTCTTTTCTTTTCTTGAACCATTTATATCCTTTTAAAACTTTTCCATTAGGGTAATTTGGTAAGCCCGTTAAGACTGTAACATCATGGCCTCTTTTAACAAGTTCAAAACAAATATCATTAATTCTAAAATTTTCAGGATAAAAATGTTGGCATACTACTAAGATTTTCATATACTCTCCTTAATAATTATTAAAATACATCTCTATTTCTTGATTTTTTGTTTTATAATACTTATTTCTTGAATCAAATTTTTGATTTGTTCTTTTTGAATAGAAACTATTATGGTTAAAGAAATTGTAATTATGAATAATCCACCTATCATTATAGCAAAAATCATATTAGATGCTACTTGGATTCCGAAAAAATTAGTAATTGGTCCTAGTAAATTTGGAAATAAAGTTAAAATTGCTAATATTAAACATATAAAATACCATATTATAGAATATTTAATGCTTATTTTGTTCTTTTTGACAAACAAAGTTATTACAACTGATATTAAAATTATGAAAACAAGTGACAATATTTTTAAATTATTTGACATTTTTATACCTCTTAATACTTTCTATAAATATTGATAAAGAAACATTTATCATATAATAAATATTTTTCCAAGTATGGATAGATGATTTTCCTCCTGCCCTTTCATTCATTACTACAGAAACTTCTTTAACGCCATACCCTTTTTTCAATATAGGAACATAAGATATTGGTTCAGGATATTCAATGGGGTATTGATTAGCAAACATTTTTATAATATTTTTATTTACAGCTCTAAATCCTGATGTTGGATCGTATATTTTTTTTCTAGTAAAAAGTTTTATTAAACTAGATATTAATTTAATACCTATTCTTCTTGTTTTTGAAGATTTAAACCCCTTTTGATTAGGTAAAACAAACCTTGATCCAACACATATGTCACATTCCCTAGATAACACAGGCTCTACAATCTCTTTTACATACTCAATATTATGTTGCCCATCACCATCAAATTGAACAGCAATATCATAGTTATTTTCATAAGCATATTGATACCCTGTTTGAACAGCTCCGCCAATGCCTAAATTTTCTATTAAATTAATATGAGGTATATTGTTGCTTTCTAATATATATTTTGTATTATCTGTCGACCCATCATTTATAACAATTACATCATAATCAGTATGAAATTTTTTATTGTAATTCATAATACTTAAATAGGTATCTAGAATATTAGTTTCTTCATTATAAGCAGGTATAATAATTAAAATCTTATTCTTATTATTTTTTAACATAAAACATCTAACCTTCTATAAAAATTATAACAGATAATGATAGAAATAGAAATATTTTTGGATATAAAAAGACCTAAATCGCTAAATTTCATTTGGTTCTATAATAAATAGTGTTGGTGAATGAAATCACTAACACTATTTATTATAGAACCTATTTATTTGCACTATTTATTGCATAAACAATATCTTTTACTTTTATCCATAAATGATATTATAACACATAAAAGCATTAAGGGGTAAACTGGATAAATATATCTATCAATTATAGCACTTGTTATACAGTAAAAAAATATATGACCAAAAGACATCCCACTTAATAACGAAATTGTAAAATACGATAAATTATCTCTATGTTTTATAAACATAATAAAGCTATATATAAATATTGGTAATGTAAATAATAATATAATTTTATATGTGATTTCAGACCAATCTTCAAAAATTTGCATTATTGAAACCATTGTAGAATTAGTAGATGTCTTTGTTTCAAAGTTTTTCATATTATCCATTTCAGCTAAATGTTCACTATTATTATAATCTACCCAATCAGGAGCATAGATCCACCAACAATTATCATAGTTATAATTGAATACATAATATCCTAACGCAATATTTTCTCTAACAATATTTGAATCTAATTTACCAGTTGTGATATATCTTTCTGTATTTGTTGTATATAAATTAATTAATGACATATAACTCTTATAATAAGAATCTAACACTAGTAAAGGATGTTTTACTACTGACTTAGCTACAAACTTCAAACTTTCGCCAATACTTATTTGCGGAGCATTTTGCACAATTACTTGAGTTTCAATCTTTTTCATTGATAAATCATATACTTCATAGAATCTTAAATAACTGCACCAATTTTCATTAGAATTTTTTAATTGATTAATTTTATCTCTTGTCTTTTCATTAATTGCAACTGTGCTAATAAATTCATTATTACAGTATTCATCTTTAAGAAGTGGTTTATAATGGTATAAATATCCTATTAATCCTGTTGATATATAGCCAGAATTTATATTATAAACTTTTTGATGACCTTGCCATTTCAAAAAACCATCCCATAAAAATACACCACCAATAGTTGCAACAATACATAATATAAAAACTATAAATTTTTCTATAAATACTCTTTTATTTTTATAATAAATTCCACTTAATATACTAGTACCTAAAAGTGCAACCCAAATTGCAGGAGCATAGGGTTGTTTTATAAACCAAGTATATACCCCTAAAAAAATTAAAATTAAAGAATATATAATAAATCTTTTTTTATTTTTTGAATAAGTAATATTATTCCATTTTAAACATAAAAAGGCAACTAACATATAGAAAAATGGCATTATAGCTTCAGTTAATAAAGTATGAGAATAACCTAAAATTAATGGATTGGGAAGAAAGAATATTAAAAACATTATCCAGTATGGAACTTGACGTTGCTCCAAATTATTATCTTTTATTAATAAACGTATAATTTTAATACCAAAATATAACATTAAAAGATAAAAAATAAAAAAACCTATTAATAACCCCATTACAGATTCACCAAATATACTAGTAATAATGAATAAAATAACCGGAAATCCAAATCCACGAATAATTCTCCAATTTTCAAATCCTAAATCGCCTTGAAAAAAATCTAAATATCTATAATAAGCTGAACCATCAGGAGTTACTAATAAAGAAAATTGAAAAAAAGTATAAGTTATCAAACCAATTATAGATAAAATCATAATATAAATACATATTTTTTTTAATGTTAAATTACTGATGAAATTTTTCAATGTTTTTTTAGTTTTATTACATAATTTTGTAAAATAATCTTTCATATTTATCTGATTATTTTTTTTATTAGTTACTTTTTTTGTTTTACTCATAAAATTACCTCATTTTTATTCAATATTTGCTGAGTCTTCTTTTTCTTTTTCAAGAAATGCATCATCAAAAAATTTTTGAAATTTCTTAGCAATTTTTTTCCATTCCCAATTTTTGATTTGTCTTTTATTTTCTTTTCTTAATTCCTCTAATGAATCTAAATTATTTATAAACTCTTTAATGGTTTGTTTTAAGCAATCTTTTGATCTTTCTTTTAAAATATATTTACTTTGCTCTGGTCCTAGAGCATCTGGTACAATTCCAACTCTTGTCGATATAATTGGCACACCGCAAGCCATTGCTTCTAATACGGGATTAGGAGTTCCTTCACATTTGGAAGTACAAATTAATACATCAATTTTTGAATAATACTCTACCATTTTATTGTGAGGTATCATCCTGACCTGACGATCTGCAAAATACTCTTCAATTTTGATTCCCTCTTCTTGCAGTTCTTTAATTGCAGGCTTTAAAATAGTATTTACTCCTTTAAAATCATCAATATCATTTTTCCATGCACTATTTCCAACCCAGCCAATAACTAAATTTCTATTTTTTATATTTTGAAATCTTTTTTCATTTATTGGATAAAATTCTTCAAAATCAACTCCATCAGTTATAACACATGTTGGTTTATTTTTTAGATTAAGTTTATTTGCATAAATATCATATAAAATATTAGAAGAAACGTAGTATCTTTTACACTTAGAAAATATTTCTCTAGTTTTTTTTATAGCATTTCCTTCACTAAATAAATGATCGTATACACAAGTTGTTATTATTTTATTGTTCACAAATTTTTCAAGGAAATCATCCATGGTTAATGTTAAAGTTCTAATATACCAATTCCAATTTTTATTAGTTAAAAATACTATATTTTCTCTCCAAAAAAAGTGAATTAAATCAAAATCTTCAGCATACAAATAAACTTTAACTAAATTGTTATCTAAATATGTTATGGGGATTATTTCAAAATCATATTTTTTTATATTTTTCTTTATATTTCGTGCAATATTAGCAAATGCCCAATTGTCAGAATCTACGACTAATGCTATTTTTTTCGTTTTCATGTTATCAACCTACTTTATAATTTTCTGTTTAACTTTTTTTAATTTTTGATAAAGTTTCCATGATTTAGATGATTCAATATTTGTAAGACGATTGTATAAATAATTTACATCATTATCTTTTTTGATATATCCATTAAGTATTAATTGCTTTTCCATTTCCGCTACTTGTTCTTTCATTTTTATGGAACTACTTAATCTATTATAATCGGTTTGAATATCTAAAAGAGCGTTAATTATTTTTTCTTTCTCTTCAATAGTAATTTTTAATTTTTCAACTTCACTTATTAACTCTTCTAATTTTTTATATTCTTTTTCTACTTTCTTTTTTGACATACATATCCCCCTATTTTAAATTCCATGATTTTTTTAGAAAATTAATTCTATTCTTCATTTGAAGTTGATGATTCTTACTTAATTTAAATTGCTCTACGCAATAATCATAAATTCTTTGAATTTCTTCAATATGCTTTTGATGAGACATAGTTGATGAAACATTATCACCATGTAATCGATAATAATTTAATACTTTATTAGTATAAGCAATATCTCCTTTAGCCATAACATTTATATAGAAAAACCAATCTCCTGCTTGTTTAAAACTACCAGATGTTTGTAAATATTTTTTATAATCTCCTTTTTTTATTATGGCACTAGATACATTAGCAATTGTGCAATTTAAATAACTATAATCATGTATTTCTTTTATCCCATTATTTACAAAAGATTTATCCCAGTGCTTCGTTTTATTTATATCAATTTCTGGCTTAATTGATTTTATCAAAATTTTTCCAAAAACATCTATAAATGCAGTGTCAGAATAACTTATAACTATATTTTTATTATTTAAAATAGGCTTTATTAAATTTTTAATTAAAGTATTTTCACAATAATCATCAGCTTCTGCTATCCAAACATAATCTCCAGAAGCAATCTTAAATCCTTTTTCCCATTGTCTAAATGCAGATCCACTATTAGTAGTATTATATATTGTTTTTATACTCACATAATTTGATATTTGTTCTTTAATTTCATCAATCATTGCTAGGGAATCATCTTTAGAGCAATCATCTAATATTATTAATTCAAATATCTTATAATTTTGATTTAGGATGCTATAAATTCTTTGATACATGAACCTTGCATAATTATAATTTGGTACTATTACTGAAACTTTAATTTTTTCTTCAGGTAATGATTGTTGATATTTAGCCGCCTTTATCACTTTTGTTAAATCGATATCCGTTAATATTACATCTTTTTTTTTCAAAAATTTAGCTAAAATATTGTAAATATTGATTAAATTATTTGCCAATATATAATGCCCTGTACAATTTAGTTTGAATAACATTTTATAATAGATTCGATGCTTGCTTCCAGATTGTTCTAAAAAATTCCAAAAATAATGATTTTGACGTATATTATATTTTTGTGAAAGCTGATTAAATTTTTTTAATACATTTTTTCTTCTAGATATAGATTTAATATTTGGAATGACATATATTAACAGTACTATTAACTGATTATAAACAATAGCTTGTTTTAATTCAGCATAATCCTTATGTTTTTTTATTCTTTCTAAAGTTGTATCAACTCCGTAGAAAATGTCAAATCTCTTATCAGAAAATCCTGAATTCTGGATAGATCCTCCTCTTTGAATATAATAATAATAAGTTTGTGCATAAGAAATTTTTTTAGCATTTACCAAAGCTGGTATTACCACAGCCAAATCCTCATTCACTTTTCCAACTTCAAATTCATATTTAGAAATAATACTTTTTTTAAATAATTTATTGCAGGCACTAGCAGCAAGTCCATTATTAATAATATTGATTAAATTAAATTCTTTAGCATTGCAGCACTTAGACAATACTTCCATTTTATTATTTTCATAAATTACTTTCATATCGCATATAGCAATTTCAGAATTATTTTTAATAATGGAATTAATTAATTTTTCATAATAATCTAGTTCTACATAATCATCCGAATCAATATATCCAATATACTCTCCTGTAGCAAATTTTAAACCAATATTTCTTGAAAAAGATAAGCCACTATTTTTTTTATTATAAATAATTTTAATTTTTTGATTTTTCCCATATTTTTTTAATACTTCTCTTGAATTATCTGTAGAACAATCCTCTACTACAATTATTTCTAAATTATCATAGGTTTGATTTAGTAAACAATTTAGACACTTATCTAGATATTTAGAAGTATTATATACTGGTACAATGATTGAAATCTTATTTTTCAATACTTTTTTCATAACTAACTCCTTAAATTTGTTTTAATAATAGTTTTAGAGATTTTAATCTTTCATTTTCTCTAAATAATTTACTAAGTCTTATGTTTTTATTACTATTTTTAATACTTAATCCCTCTTCATGATACACTTTTATTTCAGGATTGTAAACACTTATTAATCCATCTTTTATTACTCTGTTATATAAAAACTCTTCTTCATGAAACAAGAAAGTTTCGTTATAAAATGGGAATTTATACTTTGTAATATATTTTTTTGAAAAAACCAAAGCGCATCCATGTAAGGCTACACCTGTTTTAATACATTCTCCATTGGTAGGTGTTTTAGGTTTTTTTATTAAATATTTTAATTTTAAATATATTTTTAAAATTAGATAAAATATGCTATTATTATATATTCTAATTAATTTTTTACATTTATTAATTTCTGCCTCTATTTTTTCTTTACCATAAATAATAGGAAAAGGATTTATCGACTCACCAGTAGGAGAATCAATATAAGGTCCTAACATATCAAATTTATATTCATTATATGTTTGAATAATCTTATCATTTATGTTGACATCACTGATGTACACATCATTATTAATGATAAAGTAAAAATCTGAGTTATATTTCTTTTTTGCATATTCAATACCAAAATTGTTTGCTTTTGCATAACCATAATTTTTATCTAATTTTAAAATATCCATAGTATATTCAGTAATTCTTATTTCATCTTCAGCACTTAAGGTGTTATTATCAACAACAATAATACTTTTATCTCCGTTTAGTTTTTTTAAATGTTTTAAGCAAGTTAATGTCTCAGAAATATTCTTGTAATGCAAAACTATAAAACTTATCATATTATATTTCCTCAGCAAATCTTTTTTCTAATTTATTAAAAATTTTATAACAAATTATTAGTACCATCACTCCAACAATTAATAGTACTCCTAAATTAGATAAATTAGGTATTCTTTGTAAATAGAAAATATCTCTATAAGCATTAATTAGATGTGCTAACGGGTTAAGTTTAAATATCCAAGTAATAGCACCACTAAACATATCAGTTGTATATAAAATTGGTGTGGCATAAAATAACATATTAATTAAAAAATTAACAATATATTCGACATCTTTTACATAAACATTAAATGCACTTAATAAGAAAATTATAGCTAAAGAAATTATATATTGAATAATTGCTATAAATGGTAAAAAAATTAAATGCCAAGTAATCCCTATACCACCAAATAATACAAATATTAATATAATTATGCATGATATAAAGAAATTAACCAATCCACTAGTTACTACAGATATTGGTAATATTTCTCTTGGAAAATATACCTTTTTAATTAAATTGCTATTATTAGTTATACAGGTAGTTCCTTGCGATATAACAGTTGTAAAAAAATTCCAAGGAATAATACCGCAGATAAGGAATATTAAATAATTTTCAGTTTTTACTCGCATAATATAAGGAAATACTATAGCATATACTAATACCATTAATAAAGGATTTATAAAGGACCATAATACTCCTAAAAAAGATGCTTTGTATTTTCCTCTTATTTCTTTTTGAACATTAGTTTTTAACAATTCTCTATAATTATATAGTTCTTTAAACAATCCCATAAATACACCTACTTACATTCCTCTAAATATTTACTGATCACAGACTTACAGTCCCCATCTAGAGCTACTTCACCATTATTAATCCATATAGCTCTCTTACATAATTTTTTTATCGCATCTAAGCTATGCGAAACAATAACAATTGTTTTATCGCTATTAGCTAATTCCTCTAATTTAGCAAAACATTTATCACTAAAATGTTGATCTCCAACAGCTAATATTTCATCAATAAGTAGTATTTCAGCATCAACGTTTATTGCTACACTAAATGCGAGACGCATATACATACCTGAAGAGTATGTTCTTACTGGCGAATCAATAAAATCTCCTAACTCAGAAAACTCTATGATATCATTCATTCTATTATCTATCTCATTTTTATTAAGTCCAAATATAGCAGCATTAAAATAAATATTTTCTCTTCCTGTAAAATCAGGATGGAATCCCGCTCCTAGTTCTAATAAAGAGGTTAACTTTCCATAAGTTTCTATCGTCCCTTTATTAGGATATATTATTTTAGTCATTAACTTTAACAGAGTTGACTTACCACTCCCATTTACGCCAATTAAGGCAACCGTTTCACCTTTGTTTATTTGTAAATTTATATTCTTTAATACTGTCCTTACCTCAATTTTATTTTTTTTTCCTCTAACAATTCTTTCCTTTAAAGTGTTAGGTTTATCAGAATAGAGTTTAAATGTTTTAGTCATATTTTTAACTTCAATAGCAACATCTTTATTCTTTTTCATTTTCTATCCTCCATTGAAATAATTATAGCAAAAATAAAAGTGTAAATCTACTACTCTTTACACTTTTTACGCTTTTTATAATAACTGATTAAAGACTAATTTTTATATTTATATTTATAAAACTAGGACTAGTTTAATTTTATTATTGTTTTGAATTTTATATAATTATTTTATGCTTAATCCAATATCTGAATTTTTAAATAAAGATACATTAATTTTTCTAAAAATGGCTTAAAGCAGAAAAAATAAAAATAAATTTTATTATATATCTTTTTCATAAAATTTTTACCATTTAATTCAAAATAATCATAATATGATGTCATTTTCTTTATGTTTATTTTTTCCATACTCTACTATTCACAATATTATAATAGCTTTGGATAATTTTAACAACTTTTAAAGAAACATCTAAATCACAATAATCTCTAACTGGATTTTTCCTTCCTTCACGATAAGAATTAACAGCAAGTTCGATTGAATTTATAATGTCTCTTTCATTAACTCCTCCTAAAACTATACTACCACCATCTAAGGCTTCTGGTCTTTCGGTACTAGTTCTAAGTGATATACCTGGTATATTTAAAATAGCACTTTCTTCTGGAATTGTTCCGCTATCAGACAGAACACAAAAAGCATGTTTTTGTAATTTTACATAGTCAAAAAATCCTAATGGCTCCATATTAGTTATTAATTTGTGAAATTTAATATCTTTTTCTTTTATTTTTTTTGCAGTTCGTGGATGAGTAGAAAAAATTACTTTTTTTTGATATTTTTCAGCAACCTTATTTAAAGAATTAACAAGTTCCATAAAATTTTTATCATTATCGATATTTTCCTCGCGGTGAGCACTAACCACAAAATAATCTTTTTCTTTTAAATTTAACCTTTCTAATATGTTCGATTCATCAATACTTTCCATATTTTTTGTTAATACTTCAGCCATTGGTGAACCAGTAACATAAAGAAAATCATTTGTTATTCCCTCATTAATTAAGTATCTTCTAGCATTCTCAGTATATGCTAAATTAACATCGCTAATATGATCTACTATCCTACGATTAATTTCTTCAGGCACATTAAAATCAAAGCATCTATTACCAGCTTCCATATGAAAAATAGGAACTTTTAATCTTTTTGCTGCATAAGCTGCTAAACAACTATTCGTATCTCCAAGTACTAATAAAGCATCAGGTTTTACTTCATTTATTACTTCATAGCTTCTAGCAATTATATTGCCTACTGTTTCACCCAAATTTTTACCTGGTGAATCTAAATAATAATCAGGATTTCTTAGCCCAAACTCTTCAAAGAAAACTTGATTTAAAGTATAATCATAGTTTTGCCCTGTATGAACTAATACTAATTCAAAATATTTATCGATTGCTTTCATTACCTCTGACAATCTAATAATTTCAGGTCTTGTTCCTACTACTACCATTATTTTTAATTTATTCATAAAATCTATCACCTATCTACTTACCTTAATATAATTCTTTTTATCTTTATTTTACTTCTTTAAAATAGGTATCAGGATGATTCTTATCAAATAATTCATTACACCATATTGCAAGAATCATTTCTCCATCGCCAATATTTTCAATATTATGAGTGTATCCTACAGGTATAGTTACTATCTTTATTTCATCGTCATCAACAATAAACGAATACTTATCATCATTTACTATACTTTTAAAACTAATTTTTGCCTTACCTTTAATAACCATAAATCTTTCCATTTTAGTATGATGATAATGATTACCCCTTATTATTCCTGGCTTAGAAAATGAAACAGAAAACTGACCATTTTCATATGTTCTCACTAATTCGATAAATGCTCCGCGATCATCAACATTTTTTGTTGCATTAATGGTCATTTTATCTAATTCCATATAGCTAACATATGTAGCAAATAATTTTTTTATAAAATCATTACCAGTATTAGGAACATAGATAGAATTCATACTTTTTTTAAATTCTTCTAATTTATCCACAATATATTGTAAAGTAACTTTATATCTTGGATTTATATAACAATAATTTTCTACCTTTTCATCAGGACTATAACCATTTAATATTTTTATAAATTCTTCACATACATCATCGATATAAACTAATTCCAAACTAGCTTGTGGATCATCAATCCTAATTTCTAAATCGTGGCTAATATTATAGCAGAATGTAGCAACAACTGAATTATAATTTGGTATGCACCACTTACCAAAAACATTATGCAATCTGTATATATAATATTTGCTTAAATTATCTATAACATAGTCTTCTGCTATTTTCTTACTTTTTCCATAGTCATTATCCTTTATAGCTTGGATACTAGAAGTTATTAACAAAGGAATATTTTTATCTTTAATTAAATCAACTATTTGTTTAGTCAAATCACTATTTCCTTCATAAAACTCTTTAGAATCTATAGGTCTATTAACTCCTGCTAAATGAAAAATAAATTCAATATTATCTATATTACTTTTTATTTTTTCAAAATTATCATCTTTATCATAAGTAATAATTTCAAGATTATCAATCTCTTGTAAATGGGCTATTAAATTTTTTCCAATAAAACCATTGCTACCTGTTACTAATACTTTCATTTTATCCCTCACTACTTAAATAAATCTAATTTTCTTAATAAATCTTTCATACCTTCGACATCTAATCTTTTAGTATTATGCGAATTATATTCTTCTATTTTTTCTAAGTCTGCATTTCCTTCATTAATATATTTTTGATAATTTAAATTACGATTATCCGCTGGGATACGATAATAATCTCCTAAATCCTCAGCATTAACCATTTCCTCTTTAGTAACTAATACTTCATATAATTTTTCGCCATGTCTTGTGCCAATACAATTGATTGGTACATCACTATTTTTTAGTTCTTTTATTGCTTCAGCCAAAGTGCCAATTGTAGCAGCAGGAGCCTTTTGAACAAATAAATCTCCTTGTTTGCCATGTTCAAAAGCATAAATAACTAAATCTACAGCATCTTCTAATGTCATCATAAATCTTGTCATTTCTGGATTGGTGACAGTTAATGGCTTACCTTCAGTAATTTGTTCACAGAAAAGAGGTATTACTGAACCACGACTAGCCATAACATTACCATATCTTGTGCGACAAATAATAGTATCGTTATTTTTTAAATTTCTTCCTTTTGCAATTGCTACTTTTTCCATTAATGCCTTACTCATCCCCATCGCATTAATTGGATAAGCTGCTTTATCTGTACTTAGAACAATAACTTTTTTTACTTTATGATTTATTGCGGCTTCCAAAACGTTATCAGTACCTAAAACATTGGTATTAACTGCTTGCATTGGAAAAAATTCACAAGAAGGTACTTGTTTTAAAGCTGCTGCATGAAAAATATAATCTACACCATCCATTGCATCATCTATACTTCTATAATCTCGTACATCACCAATATAGAATTTAATTTTATCATTTTTGTATTTGATACGCATATCTTCTTGTTTTTTTTCATCTCTTGAAAATATTCTTATCTCCTTTAAATCACTATCTAAAAATCTTTTTAGCACTGCATTACCAAACGAACCAGTACCTCCTGTAATTAATAAAACTTTGTCTTTAAACATTTTTTCACCTCTATACCCTTCTAAATTTTATCAAAATTAATTATTAGATATTTCTATTTTGTCTTTTGAATAAAACTTTTGTTTAAATTTCATATTAGTTAGTATTTTCTTACTTTTTATTCTTTTCATAAACTTTTATTAAATACTTCCCATAATCGTTTTTCTTTAATATTTCTATTCTTTCTAACAGTTCTTCATCAGTAATCCAACCATTTTTATAAGCAATTTGCTTTGGACAACTAATAATTGAATTTCTTAACTTTTGTAATGTTTTAATGGTATTACTAGCATCTAATAAACTATCTGTTAAACCAGTATCAAACCAAGCATAACCTCCACCTAAAAGCTCTGCTCTTAATCTATTTTCCTGTAGATACATTCTGTTGATATCCTTAATTTTTGCTAACATTAATATAGATAAAGGATAATATATCATTGGTTTGTCATATATAGGAACTAACTATTTGCTAATTCCCTCTGTAATAGGATAGTGTCTAGTTCCTGATTCTCCCGCCAAGATAATACCTTTCACATCAAAAACCTCCTATATTAAGTATAAACTAAAAAGTGCCATATCTCAAGAAATATGACACTTTTTCACATAAAAATGTTATTTTTTTAAGATCTTTTCTTGTTTTAATTCTTGATGAAATCTATCTACTGCATCCTGCCAACTAGGAAGTCTTTGAAAACCATTTGCTTCTAATTTATCTTTACTTAATCTAGAATTGAAAGGTCTTTTTGCTTTTTGTGGATAATTGCTAGTTGGTATTCTATTTACTGTTACATCTAAACCATTACTTTGAAATACATATTCTGCCAAATCTGCCCAAGAACAAAATCCTTCATTGGTTGCATGATAGATTCCATACTTTTCTGTTTGAGCCATACTAACTAATAATTTGGCTAAATCAACAGTATAAGTAGGACTTCCTATTTGATCACATACTACATTAACTTCCGTATAAGACTCAGCTAATTTTAACATCGTTTTGATAAAATTTTTTCCATTGATTCCAAATACCCATGAAATTCTCACAATAAAAGTTTTGGGATTGATTCTAGTATATAATTCTCCTTGATATTTGGTCATACCATAAACATTCTGAGGATTTGCTAAATCATCTTCAAAATATTCCCCCTTTTTATTACCATCAAAAACATAATCAGTACTGACATAAATTAATTTAGCATTAATTCTCCTACAAGCAATAGCTATTTGTTTTGTTCCTATAGCATTTACCTGCTCACAAAGTTTACTTTCCTCTTCTGCTTGATCTACCTTCGTATAAGCAGCGCAATGAAACACAACATCTGGTTTTAAATTTATGATTGTTTTTTGAACTTCTATCGGGTTAGAAAGATCCATATCTTCATGGGTTAAACCAATAACTTCATCATAACCTTGATTCTCTAACTCTTTAATCAAATCATGGCCTAATTGTCCTGATACACCTGTCACTACACATTTCATTATTAATTCACCTAATATTTAAATAAAATTCCTTTCTTCACTAATGTTGGATGTTTTTTATCTTTATCCGATAAGATTGGTTCCTCTCCATCAGTTATTTTCCAATCAATTGCTAACTCTGGATCATTCCAAATAATACCACCATCATGTTCATAAGAATAATCATTATCCACAACATAGTTAAAAATAACATGATCACTTCTCGTAATAAAACCATGTAAAAAACCACGTGGTACTAATAACTCTTTCTTATTTTCTTCACTTAATCTTACCATAATCCACTTTTTGTAAGTAGGAGACCCAAATCTTGCATCAACTACCACATCATCAACAATTCCTCTTGTACATCTAACAAGTTTTGCTTGTGTATAAGGCTCTGATTGATAGTGTAATCCTCTAATCGTATTTTTATGTTCGGTACTAGACTCATTTCCTTGAACAAAATGATAATCAAATCCTGCTTTTCTTAGTGCTGTTTCATTATGACTTTCCATAAAGTAACCTCTATTATCTCCATGTACCTTTGGTTCTATGATATAGCAATCTTTTAATTTTGTTGGAATCATTACAGTTCCATTATCTAAATTGATCTTTTCCATAAACCCTCCTACTTTCCAGTATAACCTAAAAAACAACATATCTCAAGAAATATGTCGTTTTTTCTTTATTTTTTATTTATTTTTTTGTGATTTTAGAACTCTATTCATCCTTTAATAATCGATTGATTTCTTCTATTGTGAAAGAAGTATATTGAGAAATCTTTTCTAGTGGTACTTGATCTTTCATTAGTTCTTTCACAAATTCCATAGTTGCTTCTTTCTTTCCATCTCGAAATCCTTCATCTTTTAAGGTCCATTCTTTATCATAAGCCTCTCCAAATCCTTCTTTAGCACATGCTTCTTCCAGATTTAAATTTTCTTTTTCTTCCTCATAAATTTCTTCTACTTCTTCCTCTGTTAGTTTCGTAATAGAAGCTATTTTTTCGATTTTCATTCCTTCTTGCAGTAATTCTTTTGCGATTTCTGCCCCTAATTCTCTTTTTCCATCTCGAAATCCTTCATCTTTTAAGGCCCATTCTTTATCATAAGCCTCTCCAAATCCTTCTCTAGCACATGTTTCTTCTAGATTTAAATTTTCTTTTTCTTCCTCATAAATTTCTTCTACTTCTTCTTTCCTTAATCCTGAAATAGAAATAATTTCTTCTTTTGGAAATCCTCTTTTCATTAACTTCTTTGCTACTTCTGTTCCTACTTCTCTTTTTCCATCTCGAAATCCTTCATCTTTTAAGGCCCATTCTTTATCATAGGCCTCTCCAAATCCTTCTGTGTCACATACTTCTTCTGATTCTTTTATATACTCTTCCATCACTTCATCCCCTCCTAAATCTTTGATATCTTCTATCTTTCGTTCTACTAAAGCTAATAAATATTTTTCTACTTCTAGTAAACTTTCTTTACCTTTAGTATACCATTTCTTTCTTAAGTTGGGTACATATATTTGAATAATAATCAATTTATCCGTTAATAATGTTTGTTCCTCATTTTGTAGGGTATATAAGTCAAACACTTTTTCTTCTCCTTGAAAAGAAAAATTATTGAGTTGAAATCCTATCGTATGAGTATATTCATATTTCTTTCCTTCTTGAACATTCTTAGCATAAAGTCTTAATAAATACTCAATATTTCTTTCCATTGATTCTAAATTAGAATTATTATTTACCTCAATATTGAAATAAGTGTTATCAATCGATGCTACATAATCACATCTTTCTTGCTTTTCTTTTTTCTTTTTCTTATCTAATTCATTTTTACATAAATGAATATTTGCTAGTAAATCTTCATAACGAATCTCTAGAAAATAAGATAAAAGCTTACAAGAATACTTTAATCTATTTTCATTTTGAAACATCGTTTTAAACATGGTATCCGATAAAATCGATGCTTTTTCTCCTTCTTCCAATGGTTTTAAATCTACTGCATATTTTTTGGATACCGTTTTTTGATAGAGTGTTTTCAAGTCATGCTCTTTTAATTGAATCATGTCCATCCCTCCTTTTTTGAAAACGAAACCACTATAACATCAAAAAAAGATCCTGTAAAATGGGTAATTTTCAATTTTCAGAGAACAAAAAAGAGTGAATTTTTAAAATTCTTAATCTGAAAATTAAAAATTCATTCTTTCTTCTATTGGAATAGATAAAAAGATAAGTTTTTTACTTTTTTAACCAATCTTTGAAAGCATACACTACCGTTAAAATCATTCGACTGGTAAAAGCTGTTAATTTTAATAATCCTTTTTCTAATAAATTAGCTTGATTGTAATGTGTTTGGAAATAATATTGACTCTGTTTTTGAAGTTTTAATTTTTTTATTTTCTTGAGATTTTTATCGATTGAAACAGAGTGATTATGAATAATGGAAATTGTATTACTAACTAAAATCTTTTTTCCTATATTTTGAATTTTCTTCGCTAAAATGTTTTCTTCATAATATAAGAACGTATTTTCATCTAGATAATGGATTTGTTGAAGAGTTTGAGATTTCATTAAGAAAAAACATCCACTTACTACTTCTACCATGCTTTCTTCCTTAGCATAATGACTTTCTGGATAGAAGATGTATTTTTTTCGAATCAAACGATGAATATAAATTAAATTTAAGAAACTATCTAACATAGGAGAAGGATTTTTCCATCCTCTATTTTTTTGTCCCTGCTCTAAGATAGTTGGAGCAACGACTCCAATGTCTTTTGGTTGAAGTAGAACGATTAACTGTTTTAAATCTTCTTCTTTGGTAAGAATTATATCACTATTGGAAAGAATTAAATTACAATCTCCTAATTCCTTGATTGCTTGTTTACTTCCAATATTGATTGCTTTAGCAAAACCATGATTGATTTCATTTTCGATGATTTCTATTTTTTTAGAAGACAACTTTTTTATTTTTGCTAGTGCTTCTTGAGAAGAATGGTTATCCACAATGATAATTTTATCTAAAATCTGATAGTTTTGGATTTGATGAATCAATTGGATTGTAGATTCTGGATCATTATAATGAATTACGATAAAACATGTTTTCAAAATATCAACTCATCTCTCTTTCATTTTAACATAAAAGTTTATAATAAGGCGAAATAAATACTAACCGCTGGATAAAATAGAACATGTCCCGAGGTACAAGAAACAAAAAGAAGTAAGAGCAAGGAAACTTTACTCGTTTGATCTAATTTCTTCCATGTTATCTTTTGAACAAGACAACCAGCAAAAAGAACGAACCCTAATATACCATAACGAAACAAAATATCAAAAGGATCAATTTCTACCATTTTAATCTCGGTATTAGCTAATCCAATTCCAAATAATTTTTGATCGATTGTTTTCGTCTGATAATAACGATAATTTTCTTGTAAGAACGTAAGACGATCATTATAAATCACACGATTTACAAAATCCATGGAAAATACATTTTTTACTTGAAAAAATTCTTGTTGAATCATCATGTTATGATAAGTTCTCGTTTTCGTAAATAGAAATCCCCCACTTCCTAATAAGAGCATGCATCCCACAACAATACCAATCTGTTCTATTTTTTTTCTTTGGAAAAATAATACTTCTCGTTTTTGCCATAGTAGGTAAAGAGTAGTAAAAATCACTCCACCCATTAGAATCTTTGTACCAATCAACAAACTACAAATCCCAGCTGCGAATAAAAATAAAATACTAATCCAGACTTTCTTTTTCTTTTGAAAATAAACCGTAACAAGAGGAAGTAATCCCACTACAATAGCACTAAATTCATTAATAGAAGAAAATAAACCTTTGTAACCACTTTTTCCATCTGTTACTAAATAAGCATCTGCTCCAATTTGCAAAACATAGGATAATAAATAAATTCCTAAATAAAGGGCTAATAGAATGGTAAATATTTGATTTTTTTCTATTTTCCATTCATAAGTAGAAAAATAAAGAAGAGAAATTGGTAAATATAAAAATTTAAAGATAGAAGAAATGCTGGTCATGATTCCAAATTTGAAATAAAAAACTTGCAAACAAAAACTAATCATACTATATAGAAGTAAAATTCCCATCCATTTTAATTCTTTTTTTTGCAGAATTAAAATTCCTAAAATTGATACTAAAAAAATTCCCCTTACCAAAATACTAATCGATGTTCCTAAAAAGCTCAATACATCTAAAAAAGGATTCAAAATTAAGAAAAGAGGAACAAAATATTCTTTTTTCATGTTATTTCTCCTTATATTCTAAATAATGGTAATAAAGTTCTTTACCTTCTATATTTTCTTGTAACTCATAAGAAATTTGATAATCTTTTAAATTGTATAAAATACCATGCATTCCTTTTTCTTCTATGATAATTTCTTGGTGAGATAGTGCATGAAAATCTTTTAAAATTTTAATACTTTGCGTAAGGGTATAATAACTATTTCCTAATAAAGGAATCAAAGAATTTAAAAATAGATAGACTATGAAAATCGTAGAAAACCACTTTTTCTTTCCATAACACAATAAAATATAAAGAGTAAAAAGAGGAAAGAAGTAAAAGTGTGGAGTATATCTTGCCCACCAGCTTTCACTCATAATGATTAATAAAAATATAGTAATGAATAAGGTATAAAGAATCCAAGATTCTTTTTGATAAGAGCGATAATAACGAATCAAGGTAAATATACTCAATAATAAAATTCCACTAAAGAATAATCCCCAACCACTGATTCTTAAATCATTCGACATTGCTGGTATGATTTCTGATTTTGATACGGTAAACGGAATTTTTAAAGTAGTTTCTTGATTTTCTAATAAATTGTTAGCTTTGGAAAAAGTAGCAATCCATAGTTTTTCGAAAGAATTCATCTTTAAAAAGCCTTTTGGTTGTTGCTGGGTAATAATATCTTCTCCGTTTTCATCATAAAGTGGAAAAAATGGATTTTGATGATCTAGGGTATTTTTTACATAAGTTGTATATCCTGCTAATAGGAAAGATACGATAAACAAAGGAATAAAGAAAAGGCATAACTTTCGAAAAGTAGGAAAAAACTCTTTTTTTCGGTAAGCTTGATATAAATATCTACAGACAAAGAAGAAACTAAATACAAGTAAATAGCCTAATCCATTAAATTTGATATTCGCTAACAGAATAAAGGTTAATAGATATCCATACCAAGAAAGTTGATCCTTCCTGTTATCATCGATTCGAATTAAGAAAAAGACGGCTAGAAAGAGATAAAGACAAACTAATTGATCATTATAATAAGTAAATAACTGGGCAGCTGTAATCGGATTAAAAACAACTGCAAGAGATAATAGAAAAGCTTTCTTCCAACTTATTTTGGTCTGTAAAAAAGAAAATAAAATACTAAAGACAATATAAATAGAAAGAAAATTCATTGCTTTTCCAGATTCTATATTTCCCGTAAAGGCATAAAAATTACTAGCAATGATCCAATTTGCTTTTGCATAATGATCAATCCAAATACTATAGTCCGTAAGAGACTTATCGTCTCCTTCTCTTTTTTCTATCCAATCTTTACTAGATTCATAAACCGGATTCCATCCTTCTTTTAATACTCCAATTGCATCTTTATGATACGTATTTCCATCACTAGAACGATCGAATAGAAGACAAGATATCAAAATACTAACCGATACTAGTAAGATACAAAGTACCATCTTTTTTAGAAAGAAATGCCAATGGGATTCTTTTCTGGTGAAGAAATAATCTATGATTCCTGCTACTATGAACGATAAAATAAAATGATAGGGGGTAATCGAAACCGATAGAAAAAAGAAGAAGGTACTTCCTAACAACATTACCACAAACCACAATAAGAAAAAATATCCACTCTCTTTTAGCAATTTCATCGTATCACTATCCTTATTTCTATTCTAACATAAACTATTTTGAATACCAAACAAAATTCTTTTGAAAAAGGATATTTGCGATTATTTCATTTTATTATATAATAGAATTATCATAGGACGGTGGTAGGATGAAAGAAAAAAAAGAATTGGATTTTTTGCAGATTTTTACTTATTTTTGTTTAGCACTTGCTTTGGTTTCTAGTATTACTTATATGATTCATACGATTTTAACGGTAGGTAGTATTTTAGATTATATCATTAGCATTATTGGTGTTATTTTATTTTCTTGTTTTGCGGTATTATTTGTTGTAAGTAGTATGTTTGCTAAAGAAAAAGTGCAAAAAATTCTCATTATTATTGGGGCTTTGTTATTATCTTTTTATAGTATTTTCCAAGTCATTACTGCTTTTATAAAGGGAAAAGATCGTGTTTTAGATTTTACTTCTATGGATATTACTGAAGTCGCTAGTTGGGCAGAAGAACGAGATATTTTATTAACGCAAATATTTGAAAATAGCGATCAAGTAGAAAAATATAAAGTGATTCGTCAAGGAATTAAAGCTGGAACACCTAGTAAAGATGTTAAAAATATAGAGATTGTGGTTTCAGATGGTCCAAGTGAAACGGTAAAAACAGAAGTTACTAGTTTAATTGGTTGGAAATTAGATGATGTTTTATCTTATATTCAAGAAAATCATTTAACGAACGTTACGATTTTGTTTCAATTTCAAGATGATACACCTAAGGATGTTATTTTTGAACAAGATAAAATGCAAGAAATTCGTAGAAATGAACCTATCACTTTGGTATCTTCTCTAGGAAAAGAAGAAGATTTAAAAAGTGTAACCTTAAAAAATATGGTTGGGATGAGTACTTTTGAAGTCATGACTTATCTCGGAAGAAACCATTTAAATTATAAAATCGAATATGGATATAGTGAAAATCAAGAAGAAGGTACTGTTATCAAACAAAGCATTCGAGCATGGGAAGTAATCAATCCAAAGGAAAATCAAACGATTACAATTACCGTTGCTAGAAAAAATGGAATTTCTATCGTTGATTTAAGTAAAATGAGCGCAACAGAAATTACTTCTTGGGCTAGTAAAAATCGTTTAAAGGTGGAATTTCAAGAGGAATTTGATGAAGCCATCCAAAAAGGAAAAGTGATTTCTTATTCCCCTCCTGTTGGAAGTACCATGGATATTGATAGTACGATTCAGGTTGTGATTTCAAAGGGTCCCCTTCGTATGATTGATTTTACCAATCTCAAACAATTTTATCAATGGGTAGAAGAAAATGAGGTTTCTTATCAAATTGATTACCAATTCAGTAATGAGGTCGAAAATGGAAAAATCATTTCTTGTAATTATGCCAAAAATCAAATCATTCAAAATGGTGATACGATTCGTTTGGTAATTTCTCAAGGAAAAAGTACGATTATTCCAGGCTTGATTGGTTTAACCAAAGAAGAAGCGGAAGAACGTTGTAAAAAAGCCAATATTCAATGTAAATATTTGGGAGAGGAGAATGGCAAAGTCATCAAACAGTCTATGAAAGAAGGAAGTAATGTTGCTATAGAAGCGACCGTAACACTTACCTTAGAATAGAAAAAATGTGTATTCCAACGAATACACATTTTATTTTTTGGATTTTGTTTTTTTCGTTTCAGATTTTTTTTCTTTGGAATTGGATGTATCCTTTTCCAATTTTTGTTCTGGTTCCTTTTTTTCTTCTACCGCTTGTTCTTTCTTTTCAGTCTTTTCGCTTTCCTGCTTCATGGATTTTATTTTTTGAATATATTTTCTTTTCATCTTATTTTTGAATATTAGTTCTAAAACTAATAAAATTAATAATAAGATAGAGATACCAGCCATCAATAATAATACTACTTTATATTGTTGTAAAGAAGAATGATAATCTTCTTGCATTTGTGTAACAATATCTTTCATATAAGTTTGAATGCTTTCTTCTTTGGGATGATAAGAATACCAACCTTTTTGACCTGTTGTTAAATCCGTTCCATAAATTAACAGATAATCAGGATTATGATTGTTTTGATATACCGTTACTTCTTTGTCTAAAACATTGATTTGTTTCTGGGTATAACCTTCTATTTCTTCCTCACTAGGTTCTAAAACAATTGTTTTTTGGATAGAAAAAAAGGCTTCATATTTTTGATAAGAATTGCTTTGTTCCTCATATCGATAAAAAGCAATTTCTCCATTTTGATTTTTTAATCCTACTAAAGTAATATTTGTTTTTTCATGATAAAATGCAGGAATCTCTGTTTCTTGGATGGTAACTGTTTTTTCGATAAAAGATTCCGGTGGTATAAGGGAACTTTTTCTCTTTACAACAGTGAAATTTTCTTTTTCTACTTCTACTACAATAGGATTACTGTCCTCAACAACAACATTTATTGTATAGGTTTTACTCACTCCTGTTTCAGAAGTTACTTTTATTTCGAATTTGTTATCTCCTTCTAAAACTTCTTTTTCTCCAGTTCCTTCTATACTAGCATAAGAATCTTCTTTCGTGGCATTGATTTTTATTTTCTCTATATTAGATTCTACATGAACTGTATATTCTAAGGTATTTTTATTAAAATTAGGAGAAAGAGAATATCCTTCTACTGCTAAACTACTTAAATTATTATTCGTAGATTTTTCACGTGGTTTCACTACATTAATCGTGACTGATTTTTTGGTAGTAAAAGGACTTCCATTCGAATCTGCTACATCCACAGGAGTAACGGTAATGGTTGCACTACCTGTATTTTTGGCAGAAAATTGAAAACTTTTAGATTCATTTTCTAACCATATACTAGCATTTCCACCCGATAATATATTTCCATTCGAACTAGTAATTGAGAATTTTCCCGCTAAACCACTGGCATTGACAGTAACCGTTACTTTTCCACCGGTTGTAACACTTTTGGTATTGACACTAATCGTTAAAGATGCGGCATTTACATGTCCTAAAAAGCCAAAAAATAGGGCTATTAAAACGATTCCATATCTTATTTTCTTTTTCATTTGTACTCCTTTTTATCTTCCGTTTTGAATGACGTTGGCAGAACCCATAATATAATTTTTGACATTTACATAATCTACTGCTGATACCTGATTATCTTTATTGACATCAGATGCTTTTAAATAAATATCACTTAAAATACTCGTTGCCATAATATGATTTTTAATTCTAACATAATCACTAGCCGTAATATTTCCATCTCCATTGGTATCACCATAAATTAAAACGACTAATTTTTCTGTTAATCCAGAAGTAATATTGACGATATCTCCTGTACCGATAATTCCTGATTCTTTGGTATTTCCCCCTGCATCTGTGATGGTTACCACCCCACCTGTATGAGTTAAATTATTTTTGATTGTTTCTACGGTGGTAGATGGTTGAATACCATAAATTAATCCTGCTTGATAATCGTAATTGGCTTCTTCTACAATTGCCTTGATTGCTTTTGGTGTTGGTACTGCTTTCTCTGGATTGGTAGGAGTTGTAGGTGGGGTTACTTCTTCCGGCTGTGCATTACTTTCAAAATTTATTTTGGTAAAGTAAGAAGCGGAAACGTAAACTTGGGAAGTATTCCAATCATATAAAACCCTAGGATTACTTTTAGAACTTCCGGTATAATCCAGATTACTGTCGATAACAGGATCACTCATAATCTTATACCAAAGATTACTTCCATTTTCCATAGGTCCTATTACTTCTTCTATGACTGCTACACTAGAATCTTTTAATTTGTATTGATAATAATCAGTAGAAACATTCACTCCTCCTGGTGTTTTTTTGGCATAAACTTGATTGTTATAAGAATTATTTAAAACGGCTAATTTTACACTATTGCGATCTTGAAAGCCAAAATATTTATCCAATTCATAATAGTAGTGAGCAGCTTTTTCTCCCCAAAATGGATCCGAAGCATATCGATAATTTAAACCTTGTAACTTATTACCTAAATTTGCCCCTCTAAATTTTCCATAATACTCCCCTGGCTGTAAATATTTATACGATAACCAACCATAAGCATAATTATAGATACAATCTTCAATACTTTCAAAAACACTGGCATTTCCATAAGGATTACTATCTACGGCATCTAAACCGAATAAATTATTTTTGTTACGAGCAATAGGACTAGAACCATAGCCAGATTCATTAATTCCAATTGCCATCATTAAAGCCGCATTTACTCCATACAAATTTTGGGCATCTACAAAGAAATGACCCGTATTTTTCATGGTGTATATTTCTCCTTTTGTTGCTTCTAATTTAGTAATTCTATCATTTAAAAATTGATTTAAATTTTCTTCACTATAGCTTGTTTTGGTACGAAAAGATAAATATTGATAATAATTATAATATGGTTTATCTGGATTCACAGAATGTTCATAGGTATGGTTTTTGTAATCCTCTAATAAAGTTTTTAAATCTTTATAAAAATAATGACCATCATAACTATAATAATTTCCTACTTCTAACATTTCTGGTTTTAAATCAAGAGTAGTAGAGCCTCCACCTTGATTCGTTTCATCCATAATACTGGCTGGAAAAACATGAATCAAATTATCATTGGTAACTTGATAATACTGCGATTTTTTGACCCATACGAGAGGCACAATTTCATATAATCTTAAAGAGCCATCATAACGATTAATCCATCCTTCTAAACCAGATATTTTAATTCTAGCACGCTTGGTAGCATAATCCATTTCCAAAAATGCAGCATCATCTGGAGTTCCTCCTTTAATATAGGCTCCATCTGCATTATTGGAATCTTTGGTTGGATAAACAGATATATAATTATTATGACCAGCTGGATAGGAAATCTCGTAATCAATTAAAGCATATTTTGCATCTAATATTTTTCCTTCTTCTACTAACACCAAATTATCATTTGGCGTATTATTCATAATATTCTTTGCTTCTTCATAAGTTTCATAACAAGCAACAGTCGTTAAACTGCCATCTTCTTTTGCTTCTGCTAATTCTATTTTTTGACATTCTGTCACACGAGATTCTATTTCTGGTGCTGTTAATGCTTTTACTTTGAAATTCGGAATAGAAATCAAAAAAACAAAAAGAAATAATAATATTTTTCTCTGCATTTTTTCACTTCCTTCCTAGTCATTCAATTTTATTATAGCAAATAATCATTCAAAAGTATATGTTTCGACTTTTTCTTTTCGAAATCTCTTCATTTTGTCAACCAAAAAATGTAAAGTATGTCAATTTTTTAGATTCTTATTTTGAAAAATTGTATAATTTCTGTAATTTGGTTATAATGATAATAGTGAGGATTATATGAGTGCAAAAAAGAAAAAAAAGAAAACTTATCAATTCAACAACTTACTTATTCTATTAGTCATTATTAGTAGTTGTTTTTTAATTTATCATATTTTATTATTAGGACCAATTGAACCAAAAATTCGTTATTTTTTGATTGCTGTGATTATTTGTATCAATTTCTTTTTCTTTTTATATAAAAGAAATAAACCCAAAAAATTAGCTATTTTGATGATGATTTTATTTATTGCTATCAATATTATTGGATGTTATTCCATTAATAAAGTATACCGTATTATTGATTCCATTCATAAAAATAAGATTGTATATTCTTCTAGTTTAATTGCCATGCAAAATAGTAAGATAGAAACAATCGATGATGTTACGAAATTAAAAATTGGTATTATTGATGATACATTATCAGTTGATAACTATATGATTGCTCAAGAAATGATTGCAGAAAATCATTTAGAAAATGATAATGAAATGATATCTTATCATGATTTATTAGTAATGTTAAATGATTTATATCAAGGAAAAATTGATACCATGTTTATTTCTAGTAATTATCGTATGATGTTTCAAAATACAGAGGGATTTGAAAATATCAATAATGATGTAAAAGTTATTATGGAAAAGGATAAAACAATACAGAAGGAAAATAATACCCTTTCTGTATTAGCAGATTCTTCTGATTTAAAACCTTTTTCTGTATTATTAATGGGAGTAGATTCTGAAAAAGATGGCTTAAAGAAGAATGCCTATGCAAATGGAGATGGATTAATTTTACTTACGTTTAATCCAAAGACTTTAAATGTTACAATGATGTCTATTCCAAGAGATTCCTATGTACCAATTAGTTGTCGTGATAATACCAAAAACAAATTAACACATGCTGGATGGTTCGGAACAGATTGTATGATAGAAACGATTGAAAATGTATTTGACATTGAGATTCATTATTATGTGAAAGTTAATTTTAAAGGTGTTGTTAGTATTGTAGATCACTTAGGTGGAGTTACGGTAGATGTTCCTAAAAGGTTATGTACAGATGATTCCAACCGTCAAGGGGAAGTTTGTATTGAAAAAGGAATCCAAACTTTAAATGGTGAACAAGCTTTGGTACTGGCTAGAAATCGTTATGATTTGAAACTTGGAGATATTGATCGTGGATATAACCAACAATTATTAATTAAAGGTCTTTTAAATAAGGTTACAGAAATTAGAAATGTAAATACTCTGTTAGAATTATTAGAAACAGTATCCAATAATTTAGATACGAATTTAACAACAGAAGAAATTTTATCTTTTTATAATATTTTTAAAGATATTTTAGTATCCAGAGAGTACCAAACTAATAGCAATGATTTCATTAATATTGTGCAATTAAGATTAAGCGGAGTGAATCAAAAGCATTATTTTGAAAACTTAAAAAGTAATTTATGGTGCTATTTCATCAATCAAGATAGCATTCAATCTGTAAGCCGTGAAATGAAGATTAATCTCGGACTAGAAGAAGCAAAAATGGAAAAAAGCTTTCAATTTACGCCATAAAAAGGGGCTGTCGGGAAATTAAATAATTAATTTCCGATAGTCCTTTTTATTTTTGCTTTACACTTGGAAAAATTT